>JBEKVW010000027.1:0-23232 GCA_049513695.1 Dehalococcoidia bacterium
CACCCCAAGGCAACGTATATTGAGTTACTATCCCCAGTTGCGCAACACCCGTCCTCACGACCTCGTTGTTTCCCGCCGCGAACCCGACTGCCTCATCCACAGGGAAGAAATCGTAAATGGTTCGGCCCACGACCTCCTTAGGCTCCCGGCCAAAAGCGGCTGCGCCGGCTTTGTTGATGCGCATAATAACGCCTTCTTTATCCAGGTAGGCAATAGTAGGACGCACTGAATCGAAGATTGTGCGGTATTCCTCTCGCTGCCTGTTGATGATATCCTCCGCCTGCTTGTTCTGGGTGTTGTCGATAGCCGAAATTACGAAGCCAACCACACCTTCGGCAGGCTCACGCACAACCGATGTGGAAACTAGTACCGGGGTATTTACGCCTGTTTTCGACCGGAATGAAAGCTCACGGCGCACCGTACCGCCGGTCGCCATTGTCTCCTTTAGCAAATCATCGGCATTGTTATCACCGTCTACGAAGGAACTAAAGCTGGCGCCCTTAAGCTTCTTGGCCGAAACCCCCAGCAGATGGGCGGTAGCATGGTTGGCATAGATGATTCTCCCATTTAGATTCAAAAGCATTAGAGAATCGCTCATCGTGCTTAGAATAACGTCGGATACGGCAGCCGGACTTATGGTCGTCAACCGGTATCTAGAGACCGCCATCACCATGCCGACCCCAAAAATTACACCAAACACATCCGATATTTGAGGAATAGTGAGAATCCCGTATTGATTCAATACCCGGGTTGTCAGGGCAACCACCAGGGTGACATAGCCCGTTACGAGTACCAGATTACCGCGCTTCTGAAGGTATGACGTTTTAACCTTGATTACGTAGCGAATAACAACATAGGTACAAATCAGGGTTAAGATCACTACATAGGCCAGATACAGGGACGAATAAATGGACTGCGACCACATAGCAACCCATCCCCAGCTTGCGTCGGCAACCCCGTTAATCAGGTTTCCGGACATCTGCTGGTAGATAAAAAAAACTGGGAGCACCAGAGAACCAAACACAAAAGCTTTACTATCTAAAAAATGGCCCTGATTAGCTATGGCAAGGCAGCACCAGAGGCCGACAATAGGGACAAAACACCAGCTTATGGAACCAACATTTATAAAGAACAGCGCCTTGTCCGTCGTGCTCTCCATACCGGCCAGACCATAACAAAGGCTCAAGAATGCAAAGGTAGCGACTAAAAGGGCACATAGCCGGTTCAGCTTCGCATCCGGACTTCTGCTCATGACATATATAATGAGCCACACGTCCACCAGGAAGCCGCCGAAATGCAGCATCGTGACAATATTCATCTTAACCCAAAGTTGTTTTCACAGGCACACTAATCGACTACGACCTTAACTATGATACCTCGACAAATACAAATATACGTATCAGGCTTCCACAGCACAATAGCCTAGCAGGGCTAATAAGGTGAGCTACTAGGATAATAAACATGCGAAGTTCTTAATTTCCGGACGGACTTTGCGATACGTCACACTGCACACAGACGGCGCTTTTCAAGGGACATTTAACATCGCTGGTTTTCAGCAGTATGATTAGTCTTAAGAGGGGTAATTTAATGGAAAAGAAAAAGGCAGTTGCCTACTGGAACGTTTATGATTCCGGGACGGGTGCGGCATTGGAGAAGGAAAAGGTGATTGACCGTAATCCCATGCCCTCCGCCGGCGGATTAATAATCGGCATTACAGGCAAACCTAATGCTATAGTGAGGGATTTCAAGTTCAGCGGTACCAAGGATGGCCTGCCCTGTTACGACGTATATGTATGATAAAATATAGGTCCATCTGGTTATTCACCTGGCCCCGTTACGGATTTTCTCCTAAGCTGCCTTAGCCCCTATATAAACATGCGTGATCCTGTCACCGTTAAGCAGAATTTAAACTTCACCGGATCCGCCCGGGCCGAAACAGGGCCGTGTCTAGACTCCCTCTACATTGGAAAACACTGCTTCGAATCTGCGCAATGCCTCGTCAATAACCGCATCAGTATCGGCCATGCTGGTATAAACGCGCGATCCGGCCAGGGTGATAATCCCGTTGGCCATATAGGCTGCTCCCATCTCCTCGATCATGTGCTTACGGGGGTTCATTTCCTTCAACAGGCGGTCCACGTTCTTGAAATCCAGCAGCATTACACCGGAAGTTTCCAAGTGTACAATCGAACCCTGGCTATAAACCACGAACGGGAGCTTAAGGCGTTCGATGATCCCCTGCAGGCCTTTGGTAAGCCTGTCACCGGCCTTGCCAGCAATGACCGGGGCATTGGTGCGCTCCATTTCGAGCAGCGCATAGTAGCCCGCCACGCAGGAAAGCGGGTTGGCGGACAGTGTCCCGCCGATGTAAGCGCGTTCACCTGTTTTTCCGCCGATACCAGCCGCGAAACACTGGATGATATCGGCGCGGCCGCCCACACCACCCGCCATCGGGTAGCCCCCGGTTACGCACTTGCCGAAAATCGTAATATCCGGTTTGACTCCGAAGTAGCCCTGGGCACCACCCATACCCAGCCTGAAGCCGGTCACTACTTCGTCGAAAATAAGCAGTGCTCCGAACTCGTCGCACAGCTCACGCACTTTAGCGTTGAAATCAAAGGGGACAGGCCGGGTGCCGCTTTCGGGTCCCACCGGCTCCACTATGACCGCCGCCGTCCCGCCTGCACGGCGGTTGGCTATTAGTCTCTTTTTCAAGGCCGCGAGATCGTTAGGGTAGAATTCCTGTGTATTGGCAGTAGCACTGTTCGGGATGCCGGTCGCTTCCATCCGTCCCGTGCCGGGTATATGCATACCGAAAACCATCGAATCGCTCCAGCCGTGGTATGCGCCGCCGACCTTGATAACCTTCTTCTTCTGCGTAAATACACGCGCCGCCCGGATGGCGGCCATCACGCTCTCGGTCCCGGAGCCCAGCATGCGGAACATCTCAACGGCAGGCATGTAGCGATTGATCAGTTCGGCCAATTTTAACTCATATTCATGGAAAAGGCCGGTTACAGGCCCGCAGGAATGAAGCAGTTCAATGACCTTATCGCGCACCGGGGCGTAATTGCTGCCCAGCACAATCGGGGCGCCGGCCTGCAGGAAATCAATATATTTATTCCCGTCCACATCCCACAGATAAGCCCCTTCCGCTTTTTCGATGGCAATCGGGAATGGGTGATTGAAGGCTAGGTTATGCTGGACGCCGCCGGGGATAAACCGCTTGGCTTCATCGGTCAGAGCCTTTGAACGCACACATTTTTTATCGAAATAAGCGAGGTATTCCTGCATCTTCTCCTCGCGCACCCGTCGCATCGGCTGGCTGACAAGCTCCTCCAGTCGACGATAAATGTCGGCAACATCCGGATACGTAGAAATGGCATATTTTTGTGTGTCGCTCATAGCAACCTCCTCAAAAAAGCAAAATGAACAAATTCCACTTTTTAATAACGACCTTTGAGGTCAGGATTTGACACTAATTTTATACCTGACGGCCGGGAAATACCATCATGGCGACTTAAAAAACGCCCTCATCGGGGCAGGAGTTAAAATCCTGTCCAAAGAGGGCATTCATAGATCGTGCCTGCGCAAAGCGTCCCAAAATCGCGGAATTGGGGCAGTAATACCAGCCCACTCTCATTTTGCAGTCAAGCAGGCACTTATCGCCTCCCTTTCCATGGAGGGCTTTCGGTCGCTATTTGTCAGTTATGGGTCAGTTCAAATTTAAACCGATACTTTTGTCTCGGGCAAATTGAAATCCTTTTTGCCCAGCGCGGTAAGTATCAGCGCTACAACTCCCAGGAGGCGGCCACTAATCACAGCACATATTGAGCCTGCCAGGGCCAGGCCCCAATTCTTGGCTCTCAGTGCAAAGACTCCCCCGATTACAGCCAGAATGCTGATCACTACCAATGCTATCCCCATCCAGGGGTGAAAACCTGCGGGTATCGGCGGGTACATCCCGAATCTGGAGGCATTGGGTACTGCGCCCGCAGCCTGCCTTGCGGCATTGGGCACTGCGCTGGCGGCGTGCCTTGCGAAGGTCATTAATAACCCCATGCATAAGCCGAAAGCACCCGATACTATATCGAGAATGCCGGCCACTGTGGGCATCCATGATTTTTCCATTTCTCTATCTCCTCAAATTAATTCTGGATATAATTATAAGGACAAATTGTTAAGACATTAATAAGTTTATGAAATGCAAGAAGCGAGCACATACAACTTGATTTTCATTTTGCAGATGCCGCGTGTCAGGCCTTCTTGAAATCGATAAAACCTTTCTCCACGTCAGTGTGGACCAACTGCACTTTCAACCGGGTGCCGACATCGACGCCCTGAAAGCCGCTGACCAGCCGGCCTTCAACCGGTGGGTTGAAGATGCGCACCCATATCCCCTTGTCTCCAGCTCCCGTGCAGATTGCGTCAAACTGGTCTCCCATTCTTGAAGAGAGGAGCATAGCCGCAGCCGATTTGGCAACCAGCCGTTCCACTTTATTGGCATCATCTTCTTTCTGTGTACAATGCGCAGTCAGTTCCTCCAACTCGTCCTGGTTATATGGCATGGGCGATCCTGCCAGGGTTGCCTTAAGGATACGCTGAGTAATAAGGTCGGGAAAGCGGCGGTTGGGGGCCGTGGAGTGCGTGTAGTCCTGGACGGCGAGGCCGAAGTGGCCTGGTGCAGTCTCGTTCGGGAGTTCGACGACATATTCGCCTGAGCCGAGCAGCTTAATGACGGAGAGTGAAAGGTCGGGAAAAGCCACCGGATTGGCTGCTTTTTGTGCAGTCAAAAAGAGCGCAAGCGCCTTCGAATCGGGTTCTGAGGGAAGCTGGTAATTATGCTGAGCGGCGATCTCCACGATCCTGTCCCAACGTTTGGGAACGCGGACTACACGTCTTAGTGAAGGGACCTGCTTATCGCCGAGAAAACGCGCTGTAATGTCGTTTGCCGCTATCATGAAATCCTCGATCAACTCCGTGGCCCTGTTCTTCGCCTCCACCCGCAGGTCTTTGATCACGTCTCCCTCAAAGACCGGGCGGGCTTCCAGTGTCTGCAAGTCCAGGGCGCCGTGTTCATGCCTCTTGGCCTTCAGCTTCTGGGCCACCCGGTCCTGCATCCGGAGATTATCGGCAAGAGCGGGGACAGCAGTAATGGCATCCGGGACAGGACCTGCGTCTTCCAGCCAGGCCCCTACGCTCCCGTAGGCCAGCTTGGCATAGTTATGGACCGTGGCAAGGTATATATCCGGGCTTTGTATTTCGCCAGCGCCATCGACTACCATGTCAATCACGATGGCCGGGCGGTCTTCCTGAAAATTGAGGGAGGTGAGACCGGTAGACAGCCTCTCCGGGAGCATAGGGAAAATCTTGCCAGCCGTATAGATCGAAGTCGTATTCTGGTGGGCGTGCTCATCGATGGCTGTATCCTTTTTTACCAGTATGTCTACGTCCGCGACTGCCACGCGGATCCTCACTGTACTATCCGGCAGGGCCTCCGCCACAGTCAGTTGGTCCAGGTCAAGGGAATCATCGTTATCAATCGATGCCCATAGCAGGTTGCGCAAATCCTTTGCATCAGGTCCCATTTCCCCATGAACCTCCTGCATCTTCGCAAGCTGATCAATGGCTTCCGCTGAAAAATCGGGCAGAAAACCGCGCTCCGCCATCACACGCCGGGCGATCCGTTCCAGGGTATCTCTTCCTTTTCCATCACTGTTAGTCAACATAGGTAGATTATAGTATGTTTTCGAATAATCGGTAACTCACTTTGAAAAGTTTTTCGGTACGGGAAAAACCATTGACTTATTTCCATAACGCCACTATGCTTGAGCGGCGCAGAATGTTATTTTGGGGGAATGGGTTATGGTGAAATCGGGATTATTCTTTGGCATTGCACTGATAAGCATATTGACTGTGTTTTCCGGCGCCTGCGTTCAGCAACCCTCGCCGGCTCCGACGCCAACAGTCACGCACTCGCTGCCCGAGCTAAAATACATCCTGTTCTCAAATTTCAGTAATCTGTTCTATATAGACCCCGATTTTTACCCGGTTGCGCGAGTGGGACAAGAGGAAAAGAACGCCATGGAACAATTCCCCGTCATCAGTGCAGACGACGCCGAATTCCCGGCGATCCTGAAACACCTGGGCCTCCCGGAGAAACCCGAGTATAGCGACGCAGAAAAATTGCTCATATACCGGGAGCATAAGAAACTCACCCTGGCAGTACAGATCACTCCCGCCGGGGATACTTACCAATTTGTCTTGCGGGTGGGAGAAAACCAGGGGGAGCGCATAACAGGAACCATCACTCCATCCGGTATAATTACCGTAGCAAAACGGGAACCTGTCTTTAATACCTATCCCATTTGCCTGGTGAAGGGTACAATTATCAATACACCCAGTGGGCCGGTGCCGGTGGAGCAGATAAGCAAAGGTATGACCGTGTGGACACTCGACAGCTCGGAGAGACGCGTTCACGCCGATGTGGTTGAAATCACTAGCATCCCGGTAGCATCTCCCTTCCGGGTGGTAAGGATCAGCCTTAGCGACGGGCGCATCGTGTCCGCTTCGCCTGGCCACCCGTCAGCGGAGGGGCGCGCACTGGGCGATTATCATACAGGAGACACCCTAGATAGCGCAATCGTGGTCAGGGTGGAGATTGTGACCTACGATGGCGATGCGACATACGATTTTCTGCCTGATGGCCCGACAGGCCTGTATTGGGCCAATGGAATCTTATTGAGAAGCACCCTGGCTGCCAAATGAGTTTATTCAAAGGGTTTAGTCAAATTAATGTTTAAATACGCTCTGTTTCTCGCCTCATTGTTAATATTGACCATTTCATCCGGTTGTCAGACTGGTGAAGATACGATCAAAACCTCTCTCAATAATGAGTTCTCGCTGGCTATAGGCCAAACCGCCGGGATACAAGAGGAACAACTTATTATAAAACTCGATGGTATCCAAGAGGACAGCCGTTGTCCCAAGGGTGCGACCTGTATCTGGCAGGGCAGGGTGAGCTGTGTCCTGCAGGTTAGCGACGGCAATGATTCCACGAAAATAGTGCTGACCGAACCTGGTTTGAGCAGCCAGTACGGCGAGGGTATATATAAAAAATACGATTTCACTTCACACGTACAGCCTTATCCGGAGTTGGGTAAGAAGATATCAAACGAAGACTACCGGGTGCTTTTGACCGTAAAGAAGATATTGGCTGGAGCTAACTAGGAGAAATAAACTTTGACCGGGGACATACTTTCAAAATACACTATCAAAATAATGTGGGGGATCTTCCGTAGGCGATCCCCCACATCATGATTTCACCTGGCTTTAATTCGAGTGCGCTAAAATTGTCTTGTCTTCTATCACGGCCTCAGCCGCGTTCTGCTTGACGGATTCGATGCCGTTCAGCGCGTTATCTTTGGTTGTATAGCCCTGGGATACCGCGATGGTCTGTCCGTTTATAGCAACCAGCTTAAACCTGAATTCCCCCGCCACATCTTTATTTATTTCAAACTTGGCATCCACCTTATGCTTGCCCCTCTTGGTAATTGCTTTTTGAACTATTCCCATGTATGACTCATAGCCATGGCTGGAATAATAGCGGTCAAGCAACTCCAGGTCTTTCTCTTTCTGCCATTTTTCAATCTCGGCCACCCATTTATCCTTGTCCATACCCGGGGCATTCTTGAGAACTTCTTCCGGCATATTCAGAATGAACTTCATCGTCTCCGGGTGCCACTTCAATGCTCCCCATGGAATGGCAAACCACTTGTCGGATATGCCAAGAAAGCCTCCAAATGCGACCAGCGCGAATGCAATCAGACCCTCGTGCATGTCCACTACAAAGGTCTGCACTTGCCCCATATCCTGGCCCTTTTTGTTGACTACCCCGTACTCCGTCAACCTGATGGTTGGTACAAATCTTACCGATTTACTCATAGTATTACTCCTTACTACATAACGTTAAATACGTTTACCGGGAAAATCTTATCATTCGATAAATAGAATAGTAATGTAATAAGAAGACAGAAAGTTAAATAGTTATGATATTTTGACCAAGGAACATGTCGACTGCACCCCCACCGGCAACCCAACTATATCTGCCCTGGAAGCCAAAATGGAGGTGCTGCCTACGAAAATATATATCTGAAATTTAAGGGGTTGCCATAATGACCTGCCGATAGGCCCATCCCGAGTCGTTTACAGCCTCCAACCTGTACATTTTAGTTTGGCCCGAGGGTACTGTGACCGACGTACTACCTGTCAGTCCAACGGGGCCTATATCAGGCTGGATGTTTATCAACGTGGCGTTTGACACATTCCAGTTAAGCTGCCACGAAGCACCTCCGAGAGAGCTGGCGGTGAAGGTAATGGCAGGATAACTACCTGTAGTTTGTGGCGGTTGCGTCGGCGTGGACACGAAAATAATCGCCGATGTTTTGATAACGGTGCCGGCGGAGTTGGTAGCGCTTATGGTATAAACAGTGGATTTAGTCGGTGATACTGCCCTGGTCCCCGCGGCATTTACCTGACCTATTCCCTGGTCTATACTTACGGAATTAGCTCCAGTCACATTCCACGACAGAGTTGACGTGCCGCCCGAATTAACCGTGGATGGATTATTGCTGAATTCTATGATAACCGGTGGCGTTCCTACCGCTGGGATAGGATTTGGTGCCGGGACTTGAAATGTAAAACAACCCGGGATGAGAATCAGTAATGCCAATAGCGATAGAGAAAGAAAAATGAACCTTTTCAATGCACGTACCTCCTAAAATATGTTAAAGAGTTATGATATTTTGACGAAGGTGCAGGCTATAGTCCCTGGTCTTTTACGAAAACACACTCGTCAGGAATAGTGAGAGGGACAATCCACACCCAGGACAAATAATGCAAACTGATGGTGGAGCTGAACTCGTACACCCTAGATTAGATTTGCTGCTGTCATCGGCGACGACTTTGTCGTCGCCGATGACAGCAAATTCATTCTCTCCCAACCTGATCTATACAGGTCGGAGGGGGTGCAATCCGCATAGTTCAGTTAGATTTTTAACGACATGAAGGCTGGAGTGGTTAAAAAATCCTGAATACCCTTCGCAGCAGCCAGATAATAATGAGGATGACTGCAATAACCAGTGCAATATAGATCAGCCCGCCCAAGGACGGGAGAGCAAATAAACCCAGCAACCACAAAATCAATAGAATAATACCTATAATTAACAGGATATCCACAGTGTTCTCCTTTTTAATTGTTAAATTTTTAAGTTCAAGTACTTATTAAACGGCCTGGCCATCATTTATGGCTTTCATTGTGTCATACTTTGCAGCCAACTCTTTTTATTTTTTTCCTTGTACGCATGCAGGTCCTTGTGCTGTTTAATAATTTCCCTGATGGCTTCCTCGTTGGTTTTCTTGTTGTGTTCGATTCTGTAAACCTCGACGATCTTATCCTCTTCGTCTGACAATTCTAACTGGACTCTTACTGACATAGTATTGCCTCCTTTAAATTACTGTTAGAAAATAATAGCAACACGATCATATAATAGTTATATAATCGGGTCGGGATATATTAAATACTTGTGACATTTGGCCGCTTCTGACGTGGCCTTCTGAAAGAAGCGGAGGCCGGGGCAACAGTAGCTGATCTATGCAGAAGGCATGGGACAAGCAACGCCGGCTAGTACAACTGGAAAGCAAACTATTCCGGCTACGGTAAGGCAAACAATGTAAGAGGCCCGGGGGCTCTAGAGCCCCCGGGCCTCTTTTTATGCCTTATACGGGATAGGTTTTACGGCCCAACCTGATTGGCGTCTAAGGTAACTGCAGTTTGTGATAACGCTCTACCGTGCAGAGTTGCGCCGGTTTGCAGCGCGATAAGGGTTGCATCCAGTATAACTCCGCTAAAATTAGAGCCCGGGAAGAGGGTCGTTGAGCCGGTCACCTGCCAGTAGATGTTCTTGGCCTGTCCTGGGGGGTCCACGATAACCTGCTGATTGGTGGCGAGAACGAGATTTCCTGGTATCTGGAAGATCCAGGTATCGTTTGCGCCGACAGCCGCCAGATGGAGAGTGCTGTTGATATCGACGTTGGTGGTAAATTTATAAACACCGGGAGCAAGGCTCAACCCGCCAAGATGTCCGCTACCCGTATTAACAACAGGGGCGGGGGTTATCGTGTTGGCGGCGTTAGTATAGGCGTTTGTCATGGCAGTTGTAGCCACAGTCAAGTTAGCTGGAGTTGGACTCGCATAGCCGGGCGCAAAAACCTTTCCAGTAACATAGGGTGATGTTGCAAATGGACTAGCGGGAGGTAAGGTTAAAACGAATCCGGTTATTGTCGTAGCGGCGGCTGGGCTTACCCCAATATCTCCAGTAACCATAGTAAGGGCGGTTACAGTGTTTGAGATTCCTGCTTCTGACAGAATCCTGTAATCGCCGGCCGTCAAGAGGTCAGGCAGCAATGGGCCTATCGGTGCTGGTACAACTATGGTGAAGGTCCACGGATTAGGAACGATGCCTGGTGCCAGGGAGTTGCCGGCCAGGTCCTGGGCCCCGGTGGTAATGTTGGCTTGATATCTGTGGCCGTTTACAAGATTGGCATTCGGTGTAAAGACCGTCACGGCGCCAATGGTGATTATCGAGGTTGCAGTGACAAATATCGACGTATTCAAATCCTGCAGGGTAAAGGTGGTGTTATTAAGCGTTAAGGGGTTCATGGCCTTATCGAAGGTAGCCGTGACTAAAGTGTTGACGGACACATTCTCGGCAAGATCAGCCGGGATGGTGGCAATCAACGTGGGGTGGGTGGTGTCCGGGGTCGCGCAGGTGGTAAAGGTCCAGATGTGGGGAGCTGCCATATGTTTGCCGGCCAGGTCTGTGACCCCGGTGGAAATAGTTGCAGTATATTGCGTGAGCCCTAGAAGATTAACTGACGGCGTAAAGATCGCCGTGAGGCCATCGAGACTCAGGGTCACCGTTCCGTTAACATGAATAGAACCCGCCGTTTGCACTAAGGTAAAGGTGGTGGCGGGGCTAATAATCGTTGAGGGTTTCAGCGGCTCATTGAAAATGGCGCTGATTGCAGAATTGGGCGGCGTACAGTTATCAGTGGGCAATCCAGTCGGGATGGTGGAAATCACCACGGGTAGGGTAACTGAACACGTGGTAAAGGTCCAGCTATAGGGATTGGCCAGGGGACTGCCGGACTGGTCTTTAATCCCCTGGGAAAGAGTGGCAGTAAATATGCTGTTGGGTGCCAGTTGGGCTGCCGGCTTAAAAAACGCCGTGACGCCAATGTAGGTTACCGTTCCCGCAACAACCGTATTCCCCTGCATTACGGTAAACGTGGTTGTGTTAATCGTTGAGGAGTCCATTACCTCACTGAAAGTGGCAGTGATTTGACTGTTGATGTCCACACACTTTTGACCATTGGCCGGGCTTGTGGCAGTCACCGTGGCCATCGTGGTGGCTACTCCCGGGTTTCCTCCACCACCACCCCAAACACCTCCTCCGCCATATCCACTTGTTCTAGCTGTCCCACTCACTACACGTGGTCCAGTTCCTGTGGCACACGATGTAGAAAAGTTCCAAACATAGTCGCTTGCCAGTGCATTGCCCGCAGGGTCCTTAGCACCGGTAGTAATCCTGGCAGTGTATGTGGCGCAGAGCTCGAGATTGACATCCGGTGTAAAAGTCGCCTTTGTGCCAGAGTAGGTCACCTTGCCTGAAACAGGCTTAGACGCTTGCGTTAAGGTAAAGGTTACCGTGTTGATGGTCGATGCGTTCATCGCCTCATTGAAGGTGGCGGTAACCAGGGTGTTGCTGGCCACATTTTGGGCATTATTAGCCGGGTAGGTGGAAATCACCACGGGTATAGTACCTGCCGGAGCTGGGGTTGGCGTACAGGCTGACACCGGTACAACGGCAAGTATCATGACTATAGATATACAGAGCCAAACTATGTTCCTCTTTTTCACTTTGAAACCTCCTACATACACTGACCGTATCTGTCGTATACCAAATTGACCATATTCTAATATACCGAACTCATGAAGTCAATCCCCGCACCACGAGAATAATCCGGCTGATATTGTATTCCTCTTCGAAATTGATCGGCGCTTGGATACCAAGCGCTTAACGTAAATGCCTGCCGTAGTGATACACCTTCCAGTCGCCGGGCATATTGGAATTGCCTTACAGCGTAGGTATTGAGGTGCATCATAGTGATAAGAAAGCGTAGCCGATTTTCTTTGGCCCAACGGTTGCTTTCGTTCTGTTGTCAATGATGGCGGATTGTAGACACGTTTGTTGCGGTAGCTCACCATTTCGCTAATATAATAAGGACGATCCTCACCGAAGACAAATTATACTAACTGATGGCGGATCTGAACACCTTGAACTCTGGGTTAGATTTGCTGCCATTGGAGACGTCTTTCTGTCCAACCAATGGCAGCAAATTCATTCTATCCTGATCATCCCCATACGGGATGAAATATGCCTTTATTGAGACTGGCACGTCAATGTAAAGTCGATTTGACTCGATACCGGATTATTGGGCGTGAGAATGTGCAGCCGTTGCCATCCAATACCTCCACTCCTTGTCCATAGGTTAGTGACGGTCTGCGAGCCGGCGGCAGTGAAGGTGATGGTCTCGTCCGGAACGGCAGTACCATCGCTTCTCTCCCACCTGTAAGTAACTGTGCCAGGGCCGTTGGTGGAGATAGTCCCCCAAAAGTGAATAGTCTTGGGACAAGTGCCGGTGTATGGGAACTGATCAACACCCACGATGATGCCTGTCACCAATGACGGGCTAGCACAATTGAGATCGTAATATACCGGAATCGATGCCAGATCATTGGGCATCAAAACATGGGCCCGATGCAGACCGGTGGCCGATCTTTTCAAGTCCCACTGCAGTGTTGTTGTTTTTATACCGGCTTCGGAAAAGCTGAGGCTTTGGTTGTCGCTATATTCACTATTTGTGCCGTCGTATGATTCCCACCTGTAAATAACTGTGCCGGGACCGTTGGCAGTTATAGCAGCGGAAAAGGTGAAGGTTTTAGGACAGGAACCGGTGAAGGTTGTTGGCGAAGTAGTGGCTGAAACACTGGTTACCGTGAATGGCTCAGAGGGAGGCGGTGCCGAGTTGACAGGAGGCACCACAGGTGGGGTAGTCGCTGATGGCGGAGTTTGAGATGTAGAACAGCCGGGGATGAGAATAAGCAGTAATAGTACCGATAAAACAAGAAAAACAAACCTTTTCAATGTAGTTACCTCCGATAATATTTTGCCTGAAACATCGACATGTCCTTAAATTTGTATTATTAACAGACCCAAACTTTTTTAGAGGAGTTGAATTCCGTTTATTGTTCGAGAATAAACGTTACTTTCATCTGGACCCGGTACTCAGTGATTTGCCCTTTCTTACCGAGTAGAATTTCCTGGTTCTCGATCCATGCAGATTGTACATGAGTAAGGGTCTTTTCAGCGCGGGCGACGCCTAATTTGATGGCATCGTCGAAACTCTTTGCTGAAGACGCTTTGATTTCTGTGACACGTGCGATTGACATTTTTGAATTCTCCTTTCTATATTATTTATTGATTATTGCTGCCATTGGAGACGATTTTGTGACCACCAATGGCAGCAAATTCATTTGCTCTAATCGTGCTAGAAATATCTCTTCTATTGAGGAGTCTGGTTATAACACGTCACCGTAAAGGCGATTTGACTCGATACTACATCATTGGGCGTAAGAACATGGAGGCTTTCCCATCCGGAACCATCACTACGTGTCCACAGGTCAGTGACGGTCTGCGAACTGGCGGAAGTGAAGTTGAGGGTGCCAACCGGAAGAGCAGACCCATCGCTTCTCTCCCACCTGTAGGTAACTGCACCAGGTCCATTAGCGGCGATAGTGCCCCAAAAGTGAATGGTCTTGGGACAGGGGCCGGTGAATGGGAACTGATCAATACCCACAATGATGCCTGTCACCAATGATCCGCTGCTGCAGTTGAGTGTGTAATATACCGGATTCGATGCTGCATCATAGGGAGTCAAAATATGGACACGATGCCAACCGGAAGCTGTTTGACCCAAATCCCACTGAAAAGTTGCTATTTTGGCACCGGCTTGGGAAAAGGTGAGGCTTTGGACATCACTATATCCGCCGTCGCTTCTTTCCCACCGGTAAGTAACCGTACCGGGACCGTTAACGGTGATAGTAGCGTAAAAGGTGAAGGTTTTGGGACAAGAACCGCTAAAGGTTGCAGGCGTCGAATTGGCTACAACACTGGTTACCGCGAATGGCATAGCCGGAGGAGGCAGCGCTGAGCTGACCGTAGTCGTGACCGATCGGGTAACGGTACCGGCAGAGTTGGTAGCACTTATAGTATAAACAGTTGATTGACCCGGTGATATTACCCTGGTCCCCGCAACATCAACCTGACCTATACCCTGGTCTATGCTCACCGATGTAGCTCCGGTGACATTCCATAACAGAGTTGTTGTGTCACCGGGATTAATGGCAGATGGGAAATTGCTAAATACCATGATAACCGGAGTTGTTCCAGCCGGATAGGGTGTCGGGGTTAGTGTAAAACAACCCGGGGCTAGGATCAGTAATACTAATAGTGATAGAGAAAGAAAGACAAACCTTTTCAATGTAGTTACCTCCCAAAATATATTGGTCTGTGACATCGACACTTACTGAATCTTGCTGGATTAGCGACTAATAAATAACTGGTCACATCATTATCAAGTTTTTATCTACCGCTGCCACCAGTGTGGCCTATACACTCTTCGTATCAGCCAGATAATTATTAGAATAATTCCAATAACAAGCGCTATATAAATCAGCGAGCCCAAAGAAGGAAAAGCGAACAAACCTAGCAGCCACAAAGCCAGGAGAATAATGCCAATAATTAACAATACGTCCATATTCACCCCCTTTTTATCATTACGTTTTAAATCATGGATATTTTAGCCACCGCAGGAAACCCTCCCCAGTTAATGCGGAGTATCCCTAATGTTTTTTACGTTTTTCGATCCTGAACATCTTGGTACCACACTTTGGGCAAGTTCCGCTGGTGGCAGGCGTACCATTCTTTAGGGTCCTATGCACGGGGTCCCTGATTTCCCTTTTTTCCCGGCATTTGAAGCAATACGCATGTATCATTCATTTACCTCCTTCGCTTATTGTTATATAAATAATGGCAGGATGAGAATAGAATAGTAATATAATAGAGAGGCAGAAAGTTAAATAGTTATGACATTTCTAACGACGGAGCACGCTCAGGTCCAGGTCTTTTAGGAAAACACACTCGTCAGGAATAATTAACCTGATAGAATTACCGGTTCAAAAGGAACGTTACACGCGAAATTCGTTAGATAGGCTCAAGCCTCAAGCTGTACTAAAGGCAGGGTAAAATAGAAGGTAGAGCCTTTCCCAGGCGCTGATTCAACCCAGATTTTTCCGCCGTGAGCTTCCACCAGGCGCAGGCACACCATGAGTCCTAATCCGATCCCTTTAATATCAGCGGACGGCTCTATCCCCAAGCGCTGAAAAGAATTAAAAAGCCTGGCCTGATCCGCCGCAGATATACCGCTACCCTGATCTCTGACACCGATAACGAGGTAATCCGGCTCCTGCCTGGCGAAGATTTCTATTTTGCTTCCAGCGGGCGAATACTTAACTGCATTTTGCACCAGATTATATAATATCCGTCTGACTCGTAATATATCGGCTTCTACCGGCGATATCTCACCGGGAAAATCCAGTACAAACTGGCGCGCAGATTGACCTTTGAATTCCTTAACCACATCCTTTGCCAGTTTCTCGATTTTCATTGGCTCGGGGTAGAGCTGCAATTGTCTGGCCTGCGTGCGGGAAAGTTCCAGCAGATTCTCTAAAATGTGAGACAATGATTCAGCCTCGAAGAAGGCATCTTTAAGAAGTTCGTTTATCTCATCCTGAGGAAGTAGTTCATGCTTGCTCAAGACTGTTTCCAGGCTCCCTATAATAACCGTCAGCGGTGTGCGCAGTTCGTGTGATACCAGGCCGATGAACTCGTCTTTCAAATGGTCTAATTCTGTGTACCCGGTGACGTCACGGATAACGGCCAGCAGTCCTATTACCTTGCCGTCCTTGTCATTTATCGCGCTTACCGATGACTGAACATATAACCGCACTCCATCCCGCTTTATATTTATATTGTTTCCCGACCAGAACCCTTTTGTTTCCAATGCTTGTGCTGAAGCCCGCTCATCTTCGGGTTTCACCCAGAGATATTGATAAAGTTCCAATAAAGGCTGCCCAAACGCTTCATCCTCACTTAAGCCATATAGGCGCTCTGCACCTTTATTCCAGTAGCGAACTGTGTTCTCATTATCAACGACAACTACCGCATCACTGATCTTGTCGAGCACCTCCGCATTAAATCTCATCTGCCTTTCGATCTGTTTGCGTGCTGTTATATCCCGGATATTGCACTGGATAATGCGGGAATGATCGACTTTATATACATTGGATACAAATTCCACCTGGATTTGACGTTTGTCCCTGGTTTCAAGCGGTAAATCCTCATAACGTACGTATTCTTTCTCCTGCAGTTCCCGATAGGCGGCCTTGCTTGCCTCGACATCTTTGAATGGACCTATCTCCCACAGCCTCTTTCCTATAAATTCCTTATGTGGATATCCCAACATGTCTGTTAGAAACGGATTGACGTCTAGTATTTGACCGGTATCTGCATCGAGAATCAATATCCCGTCCTGTGCTGTTTCAAAAAGGCGCCTGTAGCGAATTTCAGAATCCTTCAAACTTTGTCTTACATTGTCATTCCTGGTTTTTGCCAGGCCCTTTTTGTTAATCGTCTGACGTTGTAAGTCCAGTTCTTTAATAAGTTGAACCTTTGTTTTTTGGTTATTTTTCATATCACGACTCCCACCATAATGCCACTTATGATGATTCGCTCCTGTTCGGCATTTCCGCGCATAACTAATTTTTATCTTAGTACCAATATTTGTCAAACAGTGTGTATCTTGACGTCCTTTCCATCTGAATATTATTATTTTAGGTGATGGTTGTTAGAAAACAGAGTGTGAAAAAGTGCCGGTTACTGGTAGTTGACGATGAAATACGGATCCAGAATTTTATCAGGTCAAACCTGAGAACACTTGGATACGAAGTGGTAACCGCCAGCAACGGTCCTGAGGCTTTGAAGCAGTTCCATGCCAGCCAGCCTGACCTGGTCTTGCTTGACATACTCATGCCTGAAATGAGTGGGATTGATGTGCTTAAGGAGCTCCGTGGTTTTTCAACGGTACCTGTCATATTTCTCAGCGCCAAGGGAAGTGTACGTGACAAAATAGCAGGGCTGGAAATGGGGGCTGATGACTATATATCCAAGCCTTTTAATCCCGAGGAACTGGTGTCCAGAATTGAAGCAGTGATGCGCCGGTTTAAACCCGACGAACCTAAAATTCCGGAAAAGCTTTCTCTGGGCGATATAACCATCGATTTCAAGGCACATAAGGTAATGGTTAGAGGCAACAAAATATACTTGACCCGGATCGAATGGCTCCTGCTCAGCGAATTAGCATTAAATGCCGACCGTCTCATGACCTATGAGGAGCTTTTAATCCGCGTCTGGGGGACTGAATACCGTGATGACATTCAATTCCTCAGGACATGGATTAGCCGTCTGAGAAAGAAAATCGAAAAGAAACCTGATGAACCCCAAATCATACTTACCGCCCCTAAAATGGGCTATATTTTAAAAAAACAGCCCTGATTATTTTCAAGATAACCCTGTCGGCAAGTCCCCAATAGTATCCTTGATCCCCGTTAGAAACAACCCAAAAATTTCATAACTTTTTAATATCTTTTTACTGAATTATATGATTATTACATTCTTAGCCATTTAACATATAGCTAATCTATTTTTTAAGGAGGAGTCTTGTCATGCCTAAAGTAAGTGGTTGGTTAATGGGGATATTATCCATAATAGCGGGTATCGCGATCATTTTGATGCCCAGCCTGCTGGCGTGGATCGTTGGCATTTACCTGATAGTGATAGGCATTCTAGCTATTATCGCTGTTGCCAGGTGAAGGTTACAATCCGGGTAAGACATTAGACTAAAGTTTGTGGACGCAATTAAGCTTAATTAAGCAGGAGGTAGTTATGTGGCAACCAACAGGTCTACTATGGGGAATTATTACACTTATTTTTGGCATCATCGTAATGATTTTCCCCAGGATACTTAATTACATAATCGGCATTTATCTCATCATTGTTGGAATATGGGCAATTGTTTCCAGCCTGCATGGTTAAAAGCCTGCAGCAGTTGATGATACCGGCCAGATAGGGGTGCGTACTGCACCCCTATAACTGGCGGATGAGGTTAGCAGAGTCAGGGGCCTTTTGGCTTGCACTAATCAACCGGATACATCACCCGTGGAGCCTATATAGGAGTTGCCTGTCAGATCACTCCGCAGAACATACATGAAGAACACTGATTCATGGTGGACCTGAGGGGATTCGAACCCCTGACCTCCTGAATGCAAATCAGGCGCTCTCCCAATTGAGCTACAGGCCCGCAAGACCCAATATTATACTAACCGCTACCGCCGGTTAACAACCCGGCCTATTTGTAGCCCTTGCCGATGCTCCAGGCCTTACCTATGTTCTTGCCGATGCTCCAGTAGGTATTATCTCCCATGGAGAAGATCAGGGGGTCCAGTTTGGCTATATCCGGCATTTTGCCGTCCATATATTTGTCTTCGCAATAGGTTGCTACGATCTCGCCTATATAGGCGGTGTCCACTCCCAGGGCGACCTTTTGCACGAGTTTGCATTCCATATTGAGCCTGCATTCTTCGATCATGGGCGCCGTCTCAAGCTTGCCGTAGAAGACCTTGAACAGGGCCGACTTATCCACCTTATGCCCGGAAACCACGCCGCAGTAGTCAGTCGCCTCCACCATCTCCACCGAAGGCAGGTTGATGCTGAAAACACCGTTTTCTTCCATGCCCCTGGAGGTGAAGTGCATCTTGTTAAGTCCCAGGGCCACTATGGGTGGATTGATATTCAATATGCCGCAAAAGGCGGCGGGCATAAAATTGACCCTGCCCTCGTGCTTGGCTCCCACCAGCACAATCGGCATCGGGTACAGGTGACAGGCATTCATTATCTCTTTCTTGGCCATGTTCTTACTCCTTTGTTACCATCCACCGGTTATCGTGCACCCTCTCGGGCTTGAACCTGTCCTCTTTGCGCAGCTTCTCATCAGGATAGCCGACAGAGACCAGCGCCACAGGAACGATTTGAGAAGGTATTTGAAGGAGCTTTCTCATGCTGTTCATACGCTCCTTGACGGGATAAATCCCCAGCCACACAGCCCCCAGTCCCAGGGCGTGCGCCGCCAGCAGGATATTCTCGGTGGCGGCGGAGCAATCCAGCATGCCGCGGCCCTTGAGAACCTCCAGACCTGGGTCCTCGCATATCAGGATAGCCAGCGCCGCTTCTTTAAGCATATGGGAGAAGGGCTGGAAAGAGGGCACCTGTTCCAATAGACTGCGGTCTTTAATCACCACGAAGTGCCAGGGCTGTTCATTAGCGGAGGAGGGCGCCGCCATACCCGCCTGCAATAAACGCTCTACGTCCTCATCGGCTACCGGTTGCGCTGTATACTTGCGTATACTGCGGCGCGTCATTATAGCTTCTATGGCATCCATTATCTCTCACCCGTCCTGCAGGACTTATATCCTGCGCTGCATTTTATCGATCCACCTTACTATGAGCACAATTATCACGATGACAACCAGCGCCACAGCATAGGGCCAGATCAACTGGTAGAGAGGAGTAGGCGGCAGTTGAGTATAATCTGTCAACTGTATTTGGAGCTTATTTTCCAACCCGCGGGTAATCAATATTCCCGATTCAACCCTCTTATTATCCTTCTCGACGATCAACTTATACTGACCGAAAAAGCCGCGGAAAACGGCTGTGCCGCTATTTCCTGTATAGGCATTGCCGCGCGACCACCAATCATCACGTATAAGTTTGAGCAACCTGTCATAGGCGGGCTTTTTGCTCATGTCCGCACGCAGCAGGCCGGAAGGAGCTCCCTGCGCAGCGTCCTTGTCGGAAAAGTTCCACCATGTTATGGCCTGCACCGAAGGGTTGCTGAAAAGCATGGTATAGAGTTTCTCAGCGTAGTCGGCCTGCGCAAGCTCTCCTGCAGGCGTGCTGGGCCAGCTTCCGGATTGCTGCCCGCCGGCTCCCGGGTCGGTACTGGGGCTGCCGCTGAGTATCGTTACCTCGGTAAAATGTATGGGAACGTTGAGGTCTTTGAAGCGGTCGCAGATATCCCAAACCTGGTAAAGGGGCCAATTGCCGCGCAGCATGTCCGTCTCTATGCCTATGGCATCATAGCTGGAGTGCTGCCGTAAAATGCCCTCCAGGATATCCCTGAAATCCTGGTCGGTGCGGAAATCGTTTATTATCAAGTTGGCCTTGGGGCATGCCGACCTGGCCCAGCTTAGGGCATCCGAGCAGACAATCGCCGGTGTGCGGGAGTTCATCCAGCTGCCTACAGAGGTATTGACACGGGGACCCAATGTCGGCTCGCTTACCACGTCCCAATAGTCCACCAGCCCGCATAAATCGCCGGTGATCTCTTTTACACGTTTCTCCTGGATGGCCTGCATGTCATTTACAGCCGGAGGCGCCCAGGCCGGCACCGCATCGGCGGATATAAGGGGCGATCCTTCGGTAATAATATTCCTCTTCCTGGCCCAGTCCGCCATAGCCCGCAGAGCCTGCTCGGCGGTCTGGCCCTGCTTGGGCTCATAGACATCCCAGTAGAAAGGCAGCGTGCCGTAGTTAAAGAGCGCCTCATAGGCATTGGCCCAGTCCTGGTCGATGCCATTTGGCCCATTAGACGGCTCGCCCAGTGGGGCCAGATTGGAGCCGAACAGGAAGTCGTGGCTCTGTTGTTCGAAATATACGCGTGCATCCCTTACAGGTGTGCCGTTGCCGTCCACCACCATGATGTTAGCGGCGCCCTTGCGGATCTTCTCGATGCGATCCTTGGCGCCCTGCATGATGAACCACTCACGAAAGTTGTTATAGGACCGCGTTAAAGTTGCGCCCAGGTCGGCGCCGTTTCCTCCCTGCTGACAGGCGGCGGAGGGCAAAATCAGTGCAACCGTCAATAAAGCCAGTGCTATAACCTGCAAATATTTCCGATACATATTCTCCCTGCATCCGTAACTATATTTTGTATATTCTAACACAGGCGCGAAATTGTATACCTGCACTGGCGTACTTTGCCCGACCCACCTGATTTTGCTATACTTGCGATAGTTAGCAAGTATGCAACTTTCGCAAGTTCATGAATCCCCGGATTATTGTATTTAAAGGCGGATAAATGGAAACAGCTAAACTTATTTTAGAGTTACAGGCCGAGATGCTGGGTGTGTTGTCCAACCCCAAGCGGCTAGGCATTTTGAAAGTATTGGGTAAAAAGGAAAAAACTGTTGGAGAGATCGCTTCGCAAGTCGGTATAGAACTGCAAAACGCCTCTCAACATCTTCGCATCATGAAAGCTCACGGAATTGTCCTGTCGCGCAGAGACGGTCAGGCCGTTTATTACAGGCTGGCAACCCCCATCATCGCCGAGTGCTGCGAACTCGTTCGGCAGGCCATAATGGAAAACCTGGAGAACAGGAGAAACCTGCTTACCAAGGGTTGAATAGCGTGAATTTTACTTTCTCGTGTCAATAAATATTTAAATATCAATAATAGCGACAACTCAGCGAGTCAGGAATGGAGGATTAAATGAGCAAGCTTCATTCATCACAAAAGGCATATCTGCAGGGCCAGTTCGTCAACAGGGTTAATTTCAACAAAACAGAACGTATTTTATACGGGCATGACATAGCGGCCATGCCCAATGTCATTAAGCCCTTCATAGGGGACACGGTGCCCGATGCCGTTGTCCAACCCATCTCCGAAGACGAACTTCAGTACCTCGTGCGCTGGGCGGCGAAGAACCGCATACCCTTGACGCCGCGCGGCAAGGCCTCCTCCGGCTATGGAGGGGTCATACCGCTGAAGAAGGGTATCGTAGTAGACTTTTATCGCATGAACCGCGTGCTCAACATAGACCCGGCATCCAACACGGCTCGCATTCAGGCCGGCGTTATCTGGGAAAAGCTGGACAGGGAACTTGCTAAAAAGGGGCTTACGCTGCGCCTTTATCCCACCAGCTACCCCTCGTCCACCGCCGGCGGCTGGTTTGCCCAGGGAGGGGCAGGCATTGGCTCCTTCGAAGCAGGCTGGTTCAGAGATAACGTGGTTAAGGCCAGGATCGTACTGCCGGATGGGAGCGTGAAGGAGTTCAACGGCGATGAGCTAGACCTGATCTCCGATGCCGAGGGAACTACGGGCTTCATCAGCGAGCTGACGGTTAAGGTCCAGCCCAACGATGAAATGCAGGTTGTTTCCATAGGCTGCGCCGATGCCCGTGATCTGCAGAAATTCGTTCAGTTGCTAATAGATGAAAATCTGCCCGTATGGTCTATATTATTTATCAATCCCAAGATGGCCGAGCTGAAAAACCGCTCGCCCCTGCTGATGCACTACGGCCATCCGGCCGAAGAGCGCGTGCTGCTACCAGCATCGTATATTGCAACTCTTACCTTCCGCAAAAAAGATGCCAAATCGATCACCAGGAGACTCCCGGTACTGCTCAAGCCGTGCCAGGGCGAGATACTCAGCGACCGCATTGCGCAGCATGAATGGGCCAACCGTTACAAGCTTATGGTGGTCAAACGCCTCGGCCCCAGCCTGGTGCCGGCCGAAATTGTGGTGCCGCTCTCCTCATTGGGAGACGTAATGGACGAGATAGAAAAGAAGGTGGACCAGCCCGTGGTCAAAGAGGGTGTCATCATTCGCCGGAGCCTGAACGGCAAGCCGGAAGTCGTCATCCTGGGCTTTATCCCCAGCGACCAGCGCAAGTTCAGCTATAACTTCGTGTTCAGCCTGGCGCTGACTATTATGAATATCGCCGTCAGGCATGGAGGCAGGCCTTATGCCACCGGCCTGTATTTTGCAGGCAAGGCCAACGAGGTGCTGGGATCTAAACGCGCCGGCAAGATACGTGAATTAAAAAAGAAGCTGGACCCCCGGAATATTTTCAACCCCGGCAAAGTAGTGGGAGGCA
>JBEKVW010000028.1:0-22851 GCA_049513695.1 Dehalococcoidia bacterium
TATACCATGTGCCCGATGCGAGGTTGATAGGTATTGTTACATGGCAGAGTATTTTGGCCTTTATAAAGCGCGCCGGCACCATTATCCTGGCCGTCTCGCTGGTCGTCTGGCTGCTAGGGATAATACCCAACAGCAACATCAATGACAGTATCCTCTCGCAATTCGGAAAAATGATAGAACCGGCGGGACGGTTGATGGGTCTTAACTGGCAGATGATGGTGGCGCTTTTAACCAGCTTCATAGCTAAGGAAAATACCATAGCTACCCTGGGTGTGTTATTGGGTGGTAATGGGGGAGACCTTTCTCAGCAGCTCAAGCAAATCATGACCCCTGCCGCAGTGCTTTCCTTTCTTGTTTTTCAGGTGCTTTTTATACCCTGCGTGGCGACGGTTGCCGCTATCAAACAGGAGACCGGGGGCTGGCGCTGGCCGCTTTTCAGCGTAGCCTTTCAGCTTATACTATCGTTTGCAGGCGCTATTTTAATATATCAAATAGCGCGTTTGACCGGCTTTTAAATGGTACATTAATTGTACGTCTTTATTATAACGCTCTAAAATAGTATTAATGGGTCATACACTCAAACGCTGGGGGCCTGCATTTAAATTCACAATTCTTCGCTTGATAGGGATATTTGCCACCATCATTGTCAGTATCCTCTTTACATGTCAGGCAGTTCAGGCCGATTCCCCATCATGTATCAGTCACCAGTATCTTGGCACAGTCAAACACAACGGCGTGCCCGTTGGCCAGGGTTACACGGTATATGCTCTAGTTAATGGGGAACAGGTTGCATCAACCACGACGGACTCCAACGGTCAATGGGGTTATACCGAACCGTTTATTGTTAGTGCGCCTTCAGGCAGTTTTGTGGAATTCTATGTCAGTGGAGAATACCAGGGTAAAGCCGCAAGTTGTATAGCCGGACCATCAACAAAACTGGACTTCACGGTGTCCGTTTTAACAGCACCCAACACTTCTAATGCTACTGCTAATACGGGTACTACCATAACCGCCAATATCCTGGGACGGGCAGACTCGCTTCCTCTTAATAACGGTTTGCTTGCAGTGGCTAAAAAGCTCAGCAGCGCCGACGGAAGGATTAGCCTGAGCTTTTCGGTTAATGCGGCCGTAACCACCAATGGAGCAACCTTAATTACCCTCGGTGCCCAAGCGTCGCCACCGGTACCACCGCCGGGTGTAAAACTTATTCAGGCCTACGGTTTTTCTCCAGATAATTTTACTGTTAGCCCTGCGGCATCCGTAACCTTAAAATACGATTCGGCCAGTCTGCCGTCGCAGGTTGACGAGTCCAACCTTTATATAGCGCAGTGGAATGGTGTCACCTGGATACCGCTTTCATCGACGGTCAACACTATTGCCAAAACTGTTGCTGCACAGCTAAAGTCTTTATCCACCATTGCCATTTTAGGCAAAGTCAATCCGCCGCGCCCGCCCCAGGTGATTAGCACCTTTATCTTAGGCAAGGCCGATAATATCACCGTCAACAACGGCATACTTACTGCCGCCAGGGATTTAGAGAGCTCAGATGGCAAGATCAGGCTGGATTTTGTTGATAATACTACTTTAAATCTTAACGGCGGTCAGCAAATAACTGTCCTTCAAATGGCTTCCCCACCGGCGTCTCCGGCCGGCTCCGGTGTGATCGCTGCTTATAGCTTTGGACCGGACAATAGCAGCTTTAATCCACCGCTTACCCTTACGATCAAATATGATACGTCGGAAATTCAGCGTGATATGACGGAGTCCGGCCTTTACATCGCGGCCTTTACTCCTTCTGAAAACTGGACCCCGCTGCTGTCTACAGTGGATACTCTGAATAAAAAAGTCACCTGTCAAATAACTCATTTTTCTGTATACGCATTATTAGGTGAAGAGATCGCTGCCGAATTACCTGCTACAGCAGCATTCACAACCTCTGATCTGACAATAATTCCACAAACGTCCAATGCAGGGGGGACTATTACCATATCTGCCAGGCTAGTCAACAATGACGCCATAGAGGCTACCCATGAAGTTGTTCTCAAGGTAAATGATACAGAGGAGGCTCGCAAAAAAGTCACACTTCCAGGCGGCGGCTCCCAGACTGTTAGCTTCACATTGACCAGGAACGAGCCGGGCATTTACGCGGCGGCCATAGATAACCTGACTGCCTCTTTTAGTGTAAAGGCGGTTGCACTTCAGAAGGATCAGGCAACCCAATCCGGCTTTCCCATACTGGCGGCGATCGCTTTTTGCGCGTTGCTGGTGGTAATATTCGTCCTCGTACAAATCGTGAAACAAAGATCGCGCTATTGATCCGGAATCTGTTGTTTGCAGAAAGGAGAAAAGAATTTTGACCTGGCAAGAAGTACTTGGATTCGGCGGTGGCTTGTTCATAACAATGGGCATTGTTCCTCAGGTATGGCGCCTGTTCAAATTGAAGAGCGCTCGTGAAATAAGCCTGTCCTTCACCCTGCTGTTTCTGGCGGGAGGCCTCTGCTGGCTGGCTTATGGTATTTCTTTGGGGCTGATGCCGATGATCATCTGGAATGCCATTTCCTCGGCTCTAATGTGCATAATGCTGTTTGCCAAACTGAAGTACGGCAAATAACGGATTTCTGTGATAGCACATGCCTCAAATTACCGGTATCAACAAGGTTGGTTTCCAGTTCAAAACCATATCATATTTTTAGTTCTTTGGAGTTGCCGATTTTGCAATAATGCCGATCACGTCGCTATAATGGCAATGGGGCAATATAGAAAAGGCACATACTTAAGAGTGAAAATGCAGCACACATTTCCGTGTTATAGATGCGGCACCCACAATATTATCGGGGTAAAGACCTGTAATACTTGTTACAGTCCTTTCTATTATAATTGCCCGCATTGCAGCGCCTGGGTTGATAATACTTTTATCAATTGCCCTTCTTGCCGCAATGATCTTAATTGGCCGGTAGCGGTTTCCACGGACGGTGATACCATGTACGGCGCGACTAATATTAAATACGGTCACACCGGAGGTCATGGCAAAAGGAGCGCCTGGCCTGCGGTTTTGCTTTCGGTGCTGGGAGCGATAGCGTTTTTAGCTATTCCTATCAGCCTGGCAGCCAGCAATTCGCTTTCACCTAAAACTGCTGTCAATCAATCAAGCACCGGGTCAGCCGGTACTTCGCAGGCAGTCCATCCGGCACAGCTTTATAGCCCCAGTCCGAATGCAACACCGACGCCGGACATTTCGCAGACGCCGAATATTTCACCGTCAGCGGATACGATTTACTCCAGCACGTACAGTACAATACCTAGTCCGTCTAGTTCCACTTTATATATCGCACCCGGCTCCTATAATCCAGGAGCCAGTGCCTATTTGAGGAGTATATATCCCAATTGGGGAGTATGTGTCGGGGGCAGCTGCAGCCGCTTTACCCAGAGCCAGTAGCTGCCGGCCCCCGTGTCTGTTAAACTACCTCGATACCCTCGATGCGGAACTCGGTGCCCGAAATCAGCGTGTAATTTTTTGTCGAACAGCTCGGACAGGTAATCTCCTCATCGTACATACGTTGCCTATCGACTTCAAATTCGGTGCCGCACCTGCGGCAACTTAATACAATGGGGTTTACGATGACCAGAATTTCAGCCTCTTCTGCCATCGTCCCCTTACGGATGAAGTTGAAGTAGTACTGAATCCATTCCTTGTTGATGTCACGCAGTGCACCAACGCGCAGGACAATGGTGACAACTTTTTGCGAATTGGCCTGTTGGGCATATGTCACAGCCGTATTCAGTATATCTTGCACCAGAGAAAGCTCATGCATAGCTTGTGGTCATGTCAGCGCTATGATTTAGTCTGCGCCTGCCTGGTCCTGTCGACCTCCTCTTTTTCACGCCCCATCCTTTCCTGGTTATCAAAAAACTTGTCATCCTGTGGGAGCTCGCCAAAGGTCAATGATCTCATCATAGACAGTGTCCATCACGTCAATGCTGGCAATAACCTTAGTATCGCCCAATTGCAGGGCAGCTGCCCCATCGCCGAACTCCATTTCCTTTGAACCATTGGGATAGGACAAGCGCATATCAGCTGAGCAGACCAAAGCCTCTTTTTTTTGATTTGCCCTTAAACTGTCAAAGGCGATCCTAACCGCCCCCATACCCCCTCGCAGGGAATTGCCAATATCCATTGTAAAAGTTTCTCGACCCACATCTATTGCCCTGGCTATAACGGCGGCTGATTGTTTTTCTTTATAGGGGAAGGTGGTTGAGGCAAAATAAAGGCTATCTATTTTTTTAGGGTCAAAGCCTGTGATGCAATCACGGCAGGCTGCGACTGCCATGGTCAGGCTATCCTCATCATAATTTGCTATTGCCTTTTCACCGGATAGCGGTGCTCTACTCCACACCCGCTCGATTTCAGATCGACAAAGACGATGTATAGGAACATACGCGCCATATGATGTTATACCTAACATAAATCCTCCGTAATTAGATCATTTTGTAACAACGACAGTATCGGGAAGCTCTCTCCTTCCACCATGGATAGAACGTGGGTAAATCCCGAAATAGACGCCAATCACATTTGGTAGTCGCCGAAAAGGTCCCTTGAGATGATGAATTTCATCATTTGGTGCGTTCCTTGTGCAAAGGACCATATCCTGGCGTCGCGGTACATTCTTTCAACTATATGTCCTTGCGCACAGCCCCATCCGCCATGTATTTCCATAGTTATACTGGCAGCGTCGAGCATGATTTCAGTGGCAAGCGCTTTAGCCTTAGCTGTCTCTACCGTATTTTTCTTTCCCTGATCGTGCAGCCAAGCGGCCTGGTAGTTGAGCAACCTGGCAGCGTCGATCCTAGCGGCCAACTCTGCCAATGGAAAGCTCAGCGCCTGTCGGTGGAACAATTCCTTACCGAATGTCTTCCTGGACTTGGCATACTTTACCGCTTCCTCTAGGCACGCCCTGGCTGCGCCCAAGAATGCCGCAGTCAGCGTAGTTCTGGTTGCGTCAAGTGTCTTCAATGCGTAACTGAGTCCTCTCCCTTCTTTGCCTATCAGGTTTTCCACGGGAATAAAGCAATCGGTGAACAGCAGCTCCTCATCCTGATGTCCTCTCAACCCCATGCATGGTACTCTCGCCGTGACTTTGAACCCGGGAGTATCGGTTGGGAATACAAAAGCGCTGATTCCCCTGGACCCTTTGCTAGGGTCCGTAGTTGCAAAGAGGACAATGTAAGAGGACTCATGAGCAAAACTTATGTAGCGCTTTCTTCCATTTATAATATAGCCATCTTTGATCTGCTCGGCCCGGCATTGAATGCCGGCGCCATCCGAGCCCATGCCGGGCTCCGTTAGGCCGTAACAGCACATTTTCTCACCGGTCGCTATTGTCGGCAGGTATCTCTTCTTGAGCTCCTCTGTACCATGATTAACGATTGCAAGAGTTCCAAGACCTGCTATTTCGAATAGTACCGAGCAAACAGGGCTTTTCCCTACGGCTGCAATTTCCTCGGTGAGTATAATGTCGTCGAGCAACTTCAATTCGGTGCCACCGTACTCCGGTGGAATGTGCATTCCGGTGTATCTGTACGGTTCACGAGACATCGCCTGCCACACTGCCTTTACACCGTCATCATTCTTATCTATCTCGGTCGCCCTTGGCAGTATCTCCCTTTGAGCAAATTCGGCAGCCTGTGCGCATAGTTTCCGCTGATGCTCAGTAAGTTCAAAGCTGATCATTTTGCCACCCTTTATAAATGTAATTATCGTCCTATGTGCAGGAAAATCCTATGTTACGTCAGTATATGAGAAAATGCAAATACAATTTTGGCGGTTTTATAGGTATTTCAACAGAAGGGTCGTGCCGCCGAAACCCGCAAAACCTACCGCGCCGTATTGCCAAGAGATGTATTGGTCACGGATATCCTTCTTCTATTATTTAGAAATGCGTTATCACTGTTGCTGGACTTTGAATTTACTTATCGCTTCTTTTATCTCATCCACCGAGGCTTCTTCTTCGATGGTGGAGATGTCGCCCAGGTCTTTATTCATGAGCAGGGCCTTGATCACGCGTCGCATGATCTTGCCGCTGCGGGTCTTGGGCAGCATGTGGATAAAGACGATGTCCTTCATGACCACGATGGGCCCCATTTCCTTTCTGATGTGGTTGATCAGCTCTTTCTTTAGCTCGTCGCTGGCCTGGAAGCCGGACCTTAACACCACGAAGGCGCTGGCAACCTCGCCGCGAAGTTCGTCGGGAACGCCGGTCACGGCCGCCTCAACTACGGCGGGATGCGACACAAGGGCATTCTCAACCTCTATTGTGCCTATCCGGTGAGCGGCGATCTTTATGACCTCGTCAGCACGGCCGGCAAACCAGATGTAGCCGTCGGCGTCACGTTCGGCGGCGTCGCCGGCGTAGTACATGCCTTTGGTGCCGACCCTGGCCTCCCAGTAGTCGGTCTTATAGCGCTCTGGATCGCCCCAGAGCATGGGCGTCAGACCGGGGAAGGGCTTCTTTATGACAAGGATGCCTTTCTCTCCTGCTCCCAGCGAGCGGCCGTCCTTCTCATCAACAACGTCGGCTATAACGCCAGGTGTGGGGAAGGCGGCAGAACCCGGCTTGATGGGCGCCATGCCCAGGCCGTAGGGATTGCCGACAATGGCGCCGGAGGTCTCGGTCTGCCACATATGGTCGATAACCGGTATCCTATTCTCAAAAACGTCCTCCTGGAACCATTTCCAGGCTGCCGGGTTGAGCGTTTCACCAGCGCAGACCACCCTCTTCACGCTGCTCAGATCATGCTTGCGCGACGGGCCGGTGCCGAACCTGGCCAGCGCGCGTATGCCGGTGGGCGACGTGAAAATGCCGGTAACACGATTGCGCTCGATCATGTCAAACCACATGTCGTCACGCGGGTAGTCTGGCGTGCCCTCATACAAAATGGATGTGGCGCCGTGCAGTAGCGGGCCGTAGACGTTATAGCTGTGGCCGACGATCCAGCCGATGTCGGATGTGGAAAGCCAGATATCGTCGCCGCTCAAGTTGTAGATCCACTTCCCCATGGAATACACGTAAATCTGGTAGCCACCGTGGTTCTGCACGGTCACCTTGGGCCTAGCCGTGGTGCCTGAGGTCGGGAGGAGGAAGAGCGTCTCGTTGGACTCCATCTCGACATAGTCTCCGCTTTGACCCGCCCCCTTGGCCAGGAAGTCTTTCCAGAATATATCCCTGCCGGCTTTCATGGGGATGTCCTTGTCTTCCGGCATATCGAGGACCACGGCGTGGTTGAATTTATGCCCGGCTGGGAGCCTAGCTATGGCATCATCCACCATTTCTTTGAGAAGTACCGGATTGCCGCGTCGGTACGAGCGGGCCTTGCATACAACGAATTCGGCTCCACTAAGCTCAACCCTATCGGCGATTGCCCTTGGTGAAAAGCCTGCGAAGATGACCACGTGCACGGCGCCAATGCGGGCGCAGGCCAGCATCATCGCTGCGGCTTCGATGCTCATAGGCATATAAATCGCCACCCGGCCGCCTTTCTGGACACCTATACCCCGCAGGGCTGCGGCATACCCTTTTACAATGTTGAGCAATTGGATATAGGTTACCGTCCTGATCTCGCCGGTATCCCCGGCCTCGAAGATGAAGGCTGCTTTGGAGCCTTTGCCCATTTTCACCTTGAAATCCAGGGCGTTGTAGCAGATATTAGTCTTGCCGCCCACATACCATTTGAAGGTGGGATAATTCTGTTCCAGCACCTTGTCCCATTTCTTAAACCAGTGAATATCGTGCCTTGCGCTTAGAGCCGCCTCCTCCCAGAACTCCTCCAGATTGTCTTCTGCTTTCTTGTAAAAGGCCTGTACGTGCGGCGGAAGCATACTTGCCGGGCCGCGTATTTCCATACTCTTTGTATTGCCTATTCTAGCCATCTGCGCGAAATCCTCCTTATTGCCTATTATTGTTTGATCTTTCTATGACATTATCCTAGGTACCTGTGACCTTACCGCACGTTATAGTCCACTGCATAGTAAGGTTTTCTCGGTTTTGTGAACGTATTGCTTTGGTTAGATTTATCCATTCCAACTCATATCTAACCAAATTTCCTGATTATACCATGAGGAGTATCTACCATCCCATTTTGCCGCCACTCGTTTTGACGAAGTCTTTACAACCACATCCCAAAATGAGCCCGTTAAAAAAATTGGTTAGCTACCCGTTAGCTTTTTTGGAAGAGTGTACCTTATGGTATGTTTTGTTTGTGGCAATTTAGCTTCATAAAATGGTGGGCCATTCTGGATTCGAACCAGAGACCCCAGTCTTATCAGGACTGTGCTCTAACCAACTGAGCTAATGGCCCTTGAGAAATGCAGAGTAAAGTATATATTTTGCGCTAATTCAGTGTCAAGGACTCTGCACTCGTCGATCGCGTGCTGACAAGGCCCGGTTTTCAAATGAAACGGATTACTTTATCTTATATACCCATTTGAACTTATCGGGCTTTTCCCCGTATTGAATGCCTGTGATGGTATTATACAGCTTCAATGCCAGCTTGCCGGTCTTGCCGCCGTTGATAGTGATTGTTTTGTTCTTATGCTTGATAGCGCCGACCGGGGATATCACCGCGGCGGTCCCGGTGCCGAAGGCTTCCTTGAGCCTGCCGCTATCGGCCGCTTTCATCAGTTCATCCATGCTGATCCTTCGCTCATTGACCTCCATGCCCCAGTCCCTAGCAATCTGTATGACCGAATCACGTGTGACACCGGCCAGTATGGTACCGCTCAAATGCGGCGTGACCAAAACGTCATCGATCACGAAGAACACGTTCATAGTGCCGACTTCCTCGATATAGTTGCGGTGGACGCCGTCCAGCCATAGCACCTGGGTGTAACCCTTTTTCTGCGCTTCATTGGCCGCAAAAAGGCTGGCGGCATAGTTGCCGGCCGTTTTAACCGCGCCGCAGCCCCCTTCTACCGATCTGGCATGCTCAACTGCAGTGATTAACTTGACGGGGTTGAATCCCTCTTTATAATAGGCGCCTACCGGCGAAAGTATAATCATGAATTGATAGGTATGTGCCACATGAACCCCAAGGGTGCTGTCCATGGCGAAAGCAAAGGGGCGTATATACAGGGAATAGCCCTTCTGCTTGGGTATCCACTCCCTGTCGATCCGCAGCAGATGCACCAGGCCTTCTAGAAATACCTTCTTATCCACCGGCGGAATGCAGAGCCTGTGACAGGATATGTTGAAGCGGTCGATGTGCCTTTCAGGCCGGAAAACGTTGATAGATCCATCTTTGGCATGAAAGGCCTTAAGCCCTTCGAAGACCGACTGTCCGTAATGCAGAGTGGACAGGGAAGGGAATATCCTCATGGGTCCGAACGGTACGATCTTGGGAGCGCTCCATCGGCCCTTGCCATAGGCCATTTTTAGCATGTGGTCGGTGAAGATATCTCCAAAGCCCAGTCCGGCGAAATCGACTTTGCTGATCTTACTGCGTTTGATTTTTCTAACTTCTATTGCCATTTCATCACCTGAAAAAATATTTGCTCCGGATTCTCCTGGGGAAGAGGGGACTCGAACCCCTACGCCTTGCGGCACATGATCCTAAGTCATGCTCGTCTGCCAGTTCCGACACTCCCCCTTGAAGCTGTTTCTAATATAACTCATTTGCATCAAAAAGTTAACCAACCAACTGAAAAGTTAACCAAAAAGTTAACTAAACAGCTTCTTGAAGAGTTCATAAAATCCAGAAGACAAGGATTATCCAGACGTACTATATTATTCTATTAAATGTGTTTAAGCAAATATAATGGCATGGATTTAACCTCACAGGGTTGTTAACCAGTTTCTTACATCTTTAACCTGCAAGAATGGTAAGTTTGCCTACTACAGAGCCATCAGAGCATTTTGTAACTGGGCTTATAAAGAGGGATATATAACAGAAAATCCAATAAGCAAAGTTGACATTGTATAATTAGCTATAAGATTACTTATTTTTGCAGTTTTTTATAGATGGAGGTAAACATATATGAAAGGATTTATTGGCAAAGCAATGAATGCCGCTAAAAGTTTTAGTATTTGGGACTGGGGATGGCTGAAGGTAACCCTGATCTCCTTTGGCATACTCTTTGGCACATATTTTGCACAGTTTTTTATTCAGTACATAGTCATAGTCTGGGCAGTATTCATATTAACTTTTATATGGGTTATATATAAGACATTTTTTAAATACTGGGACAAGAAGTAACATGTCTATTTAACAAACATGGTAATCTTACAGAGCCAAAGCAGGTCAAATTAATTGAAATCTTGTGTAACGTATACCTCACCATTCTCTGATATGCTAACTCCTATGCCCTCCTGTTTCCAATAGGGAGTAAGTATGTTTTCTCTATGCCCAGTGCTATTCATCCATCCAGTTACTGTTTGTTTAGCAATCTCTTCTTGTGTATTGTAGTCAGAATAAGAGTATTTGCCATTAATATAATGGGTGGATTTAACCAAATTACCCTGAAATATATTTTCTGCACATCCTAGATTAAAATACGATGTGTTGCCAACAGTTGAGGATAATGTTTCACTAATCTTCACTCCTCCTCTTTTGCAACGTTCAACTGGAGTCACTCCTTCAGGAGTATCATGTTCAAAATAATTACGTTCAGCCATATCTATGCTATGATTTCGAGCAACATTGCTCAAATTTGTGTCTAAAGCAAGAGAAGATAAGCCAGCCTTTGTTCGTTCAACATTTATTAGCTGGTGTATGTTTTCTTCGAGTGCAGAAATTACAATTTGTGGAGGTTTGTTATCTTCGACTGTAGAAATAACACTGCTCTGAGGTTTGTTATCTACGGGAGTACCTGTGTTTGTGTTACCCTGAATAAAGTAGTAAGAGACTACTGCAATGACAATAATGATAAAAATAACGACTATTCTGCCCATAAACGCTCTTAGGCAATAGCCCCAGCATCAACCTATTGACCGCAATTCTATCGTATTTGCCCTACTAGTACAATAGTCTTGTATAAATAATCTATAATGATATAGGGCTGATAAGTTATTCTAAATGCTACTTCTTATAGAGGAGCTACTTGGTGATCTTTTGCAAGGATGTGAATCTAAATAAAACTGCTTGACATTATAGCTTTAAGGTTTATTTACTTTTGCAGTCTTTTCATTGGGTCAATTGTATTGAGTATTAGTGCAATAATATTAAATAATACAAAATAATATATTTCTGCACTCTTTTTCCCTTTGCTACCAACCTTCCCAAAGTTAATGCCCAGCTTCAGGGGTTTACTCAAAACCTATTAGAGTAATGATATAATTCCACATATAAGAAGGCGGAAAGGAGAGATTTTGTGTCTAAGGAAGCAGCAATAAAAAATATCGAACTAAATAATCGGTTGTGCTATTTACCTGAGGTTCACTTGAGACTGTACAGCTTAAAGTTGGTGAACGTGTAATTTTCAGAAGGCGACCAGTTGCCGAACGATATACACAGTTCCCCTTTCAAAGAGGTATTATCAGTGATTGTGGCAAGCTTGCTGCCGTTGATGTAAAAGTCCTGATTCTCCCCTGAGCAGACTACCTTCAGGTGGTTATATTCGTTGCCTGGCTTTATGATATCGGAATAAGTCATAGGCTCCAATTCATTTTCCAAGCCGTTTCTGCCTCCCTGGCCAACGTAAAATGTACGGTTGTCAGTGATGGCAAACCGGTAGTAGTTTCCGTCTTTATCCAGCCTGTAGATAATTCCCATCAAGGCCCCGGTCAAAGTAGAAGTCGTTCTGAGATCAACTTCTACCGCAAAATTGCCCAGTTCCTGATTGGTTTTGGGGTTTAGAACAATAATTTTATTTTTGCCCACAGACCATACGCTATAGGCGCCCTGCTCGTATGCTCCGCCTTTTGATGAGTCGGCTTTGTAAACAAACCAGCCACTCTGGGGATCGTTGAAATCGTCCTGGAAAATAGGTGCCCCGTTCTCAGCCCCCGGTGTCTGTTGGGTTTTACACCCGGAGATTAAACTCGTAGATATGGCCAGCAAGCTTAGCAATATATTCAGACAATATTTAGACGTTATCATGGAATTCTCCCAATGGTTTCTAAAAAGCTTGGTGAGCCGCCACGGGCTCGAACCGTGAACCGGTTGATTAAGAGTCAACATTATACGATTAAACTGCTTAATAATTTACCCCTTGCCACACTTGCGGCGTTAAGCAATTATAGCAAAAGTTATTTATGCCAGGTGCGCAAGGGTCAGCGCCCGGCGTCACCGAAATTACTGGACATCGTTCAGGAATACGCTAAGCCTAGGAAACAAGAAACAAATTATATCACATTATTCCTGGAAAGCCGGGAAGCCGTAGCGTGCAGTAAGCAAACGTTGAGGTTTTACCGGATACTGCTGTCACATTATTCAGCGGAAGTAGATTACCTTAAAGCTAATCCCAGGGCGATCGAACGTTATCTTAATAGTATTAAAGCCAGTAATAATAACGTTTGCACTCGGCACGCATACTACCGGGCGTTAAGGGCGTTCTATAACTGGTTACAGGCTGAATACGGCATGGACAACCCGATGAAAGGTGTCCGGCCTCCAATTCTCAGCAAAGTCATATTACCAGCATTAACAGATGATCAGGCCAAGTCACTGATTGAATCCGCTGATAATGTAAGGGATCAGGCCATAATCTCTTTGTTTACGGAAAGTGGTCTTAGACTGGCAGAATTGACCGGTATCAAACCTGATGATATAGATTGGCAGGGCCGCTGTATCAAAGTGCTGGGCAAAGGTCGTAAAGCGGCACTGGCCCCGTTTGGCGCACTGTCTGAAAGTTACTTACGCCAGTGGTTGGCACAATATCAACCCAACGGCAATATATGGGGATTAAATGCTTGGGGTATAACATCCATGCTGCGCCGTCTTGAAGCAAAGACCGGCATTACCTGTAACCCGCATACCTTCAGACGTACTTTTGCAGTGCTTCTAAGAAAAGCTGGCATTGATACCATGACCATTAAAGAATTGGGGCGCTGGGAAAGCCTTGAGATGGTTCAGAGATACACAAGGTCATTTAGCTTTCAGGATAGTATGAAGTTTTATAGGTCGCCTTTGGCCTCCGCCTAATCCAAAGGTACATTAGGGGTAAGAGTCATGAGGATTTCTTTATATAAATCAGCGTTATTGTCATAGTTAATCGGAGAGTCATAATCAGTACAAGAAGCAACTATTGTCTTATTGTTAAGCAAGTCAACTGTAAGGCTTAGTGTTTTCAAAACCAAACCTTGATTATCCCATTTGGCCATATTAAATGTGCCCGTGGTTTTAGCGTCATCCAGTATTACATCAGCAGGCCCGCTCCATACCATATTGGAAACGCCAGCCATTTTCCATGTTACTTCCTGTTGCTGGCTGATTTGGTCCGTATCGTAGACATATATTGATAAGTAAGGTACTTCTTTAGCGGCGGATACACCATAAACAGCTTTGGGTAGGTTAGGGAGGAGTTTTATCATAGTCCAAGTATCTGGATATTGGATAGAGAAATCGTATTTATAATCTAGATATTCTTTATTTGGGAAGGAAAGTGATTTTCCCATAGGTAGTGGGGTTTGTTGTATTGGTGTATAAGTAGACTCTTGGTTAGCCTGCGCTTTAGCAGACTGTATTGAATATTTAATATAGGGATCGTTTTCATCAACAAGAATGGCAAAATCCAAACCTTGCGTTCCTTCAAGATTAGCTGTATTTATTCCAATTATCTCACCTTTGCTATTTATAAGTGGGCCTCCACTATTACCCGGATTAATTGCAGCATCAGTCTGAATATACGTAACGCCTCCAACTTGTCGTATTGCAGAAACTATACCACTAGTTAAAGTAATAGGTTGCTTTTCATCCTTATTATCAAATATTGTGGCGATAGCTTCGAAATATGGGAGACCTAATGCAGCAACTTTCGTGCCTTGTGTAAGCACTTCCTTTTTTGCCAGGCTAGCTACAGATAGCGAGGCTGGTGCGCGGTTCATTTTTATTAGTGCTAAATCGGCTATGGGATGTTGGGTGACTAGGTTTGCCGTATATACATCATTGGTCGATATTGAACCTTGATGACTGAGAAAAACATATATTTCTTTAGCATCCTTTACTACATGCCAATTGGTTAATATGCAGCCTGACTGGTCGACTATTACGCCAGACCCCTGGGCTATTGCCCAAATCGGAATTATATTAGCACCTACCCCTACCTCGTTCCATTCTACATATGTGCCAGACCCCGGACCCCCACCAGCAACTATCATGACTACACTATCCTGTATCTCAGATTGTATATCCGGCCAGTCTTGTTGCTGGCTATTTAAATTTGATGTTGTGATTGAAGATGGTGTGCTTGCATTCTCAACTGCAACTGGCGTTTGTAGTTTGCTAACTGTTGTATTGTCGGAATGTGCACACCCCACCATAAGGATTAACAACATCAAGATTGCCACCATATGCTTCATATCAACCTCCACCACAGAAGGATGCCATATTATACGCCTATGCACAACTGAAGTGAATGGATCACTAAACCGCTATATCATTGAAGCTATTTGAGATAAGGAATTTTCTACACTACTATATATATAGGCTCTCGGTATTATATGATGCCAACACTTCTTCGATTCAATCTAAGTTTTGCTTTGGGATACGAGTGGCAATACCAAGGCTCGCGCAATCGGTTATACAAAAAAGAGCCTTTTAGGTAACGGTTACTATATATATATTAAGGCAGCATTTGCAGGTACCGTGACCATGGCTCATGGTGGATGACCACCTAGGGGGACTGACCCGGGACTCCCGACTAGGGCAAGGAGGATAGGAGCCAGGGGGTAATAACCCCCAATTCAATCTAACTTAAGCGAAGTTGGTAGCCGCATAATTTTACAAAACAAAAACAGCACCGGCCTAAATCCTTGGAATAGACCCTACGCACGTGCGGGACTGAAATACTCATTCAAGTGAATGCTAATTCATCTGCCCATAAACTCCCTAAAAACGTCCGGCATCAAATCAGATATCGAAAATGTGGTATCTGCAAGGTCTTCTTTTATCATCATTTTTAATTCTTTTTGACGTTTCTCATGTAGTTTCCAAATTCGTGAGTATACTACCTTCATACTATCGGCGGTTTTGTATTCCCATCCAACCCTTCGATATTCAGAATTCCATTTTATAAATTTTTCTTGCCATGAAATCTGTTTGTTTGCCTCTACAAACCATATCAGTGCGATCGTTTTATCGCGCTGTTTATTGTAATTTCTTTGTGTAGGTCTAACGATGTTTTCTTGCAATTGAAACTCCCTTGCCTTGCGATAAGCTTGCCAAAGCCTTCGAGTAGCAATTCCAGAATGTAGAAGCCGAATATTAATTTGATCCGGCTCACTTAAATCAATTATGACGGTGATATTGTTATAAGTTACTGGGATATTACATACATAAAATGCCAATACCTGAGCCTGATGGATATGATATTTCTCTGCAATTGAATCGAAGATGCGCTTTATTAATACCAGTTTTTGATTGCTTTCCGGTATGACGACATATTTTATAAGCCATATCCAAGCTACTGCATCTCTTTTAATCTTTACGGGATAATACAGCACAATAGGACTACGTTCTCCTGTCTCGAATTTCCGCAATGCACCGTCCAGTTGTTCAATAGTTAGTTGTTGAGTTAGCCCCATCGCGGCCCGCATTTTTGAGGTATCTGAACCCTTGCCTTTTGTAAAGGGGAGAGGTATGTGTGTGCCGACATTAATAGTATCCCTGAGAAACCTTTTCCGAATTAAACCATCTTTACGCAAACGACCAATTACATCTCTAAAATCTTTTATATCAAACACTCCAGTATCAGGATCGGGAATATAGTCTTCGAATTCATCATCAGTTAACGGTCTGATAGTTTGTTTCTCAACTCTTCGCCTTAATTCGTTTTTATTCATCAGCATTTTTTCGCCTATCACTAGAAGTTAACAAATAGTGAAATCAATAATGTTAACTCTAGAATATAAGTAATAGTAGAAAAACGCAACGCCGAAATAAACATTTGGAGGGTATTCTATGAACAAAATCAGACAAATCAGGGAATCCAAGGGTATCAGTCAAAAGGAATTGGCGAGGAGCGCCAACATCTGTCAAGGTCTTCTTTGTAATCTGGAAAAGGAACGCCTCAAGCCTTGGCCGTCAGTGATTAAAAAGATTGCAAAAGTACTGAAGGTTAATCCAAATGAATTAACCCGAGAAGAAAAAGAGGGTTCAGTCGAAAGCTTGCAGGCACCGACTGAACCCACTGGTAACAACGAGGAGGTGAATCCCCGTGGTCAAATTCCATTTTAACACTAAGCCCCAATTTATCAAGCGCAATCGCCATACAATTCTAGGTATATATCCGAAGGAAAAACTAGCCCGGAAAATGACGAAATCCCATCAGGTGCTAAGACGGCCCCCAGGCCTAACCATCGATGCCGAAGCCTATGATGCCAATGTTGTCGGGAAAGTTGACTGGACAATAATTTTCGATATTTCAGACGGGAGGCGCTTTTGGATCGCAGTCCCAGAATTTGACAGATATAAGAGATTCATAGACCGTGGCCAAGGCCCGCAATTGCTAATCGAATTCAAATATTTGCATCGTGACAATGAATTAAACGATGCTAACATCACTAATCCAGTAAATCTGCCGGATAAACCCGAAACACCGCAGCTAGCCTTCAATTTTGGAGGCCTGTAGAAATGTCCAATCAAACTAGTGCGGTATGTAACGACTGGGAATTCAAAGATAATGGGACGGCCTATAGCTTCACTGTGCATGAAGCAAAGCTTAGCTTTATCTTTACACGTATTTATCAACATAAATCAAGCGCTGAGTTACATGCGCAATTACTTGTTGAGAATACCGAAACTGGCAGACAAGTACATTACCAGACTCTTAATCTATTATCGCCCCAGGCCAGAGACAAAATTGCTACCAGCTTTAATTTCAAGTTTCCTTCTATCACATGGGGGCCACTGATAGACGAAATTTGCTACAGAATGATTCAGAGGCACACAGAGGGGCAACCTGTCGAAGCAGTATGGGGTGATATAGAGAATTTCGAGGTCTTGCTGCCAAAATATACGTTATCTCCCTTGATATATGAGGGTGAATGCAACATCCTGTTTGGGCAAGGCAAGTCAGGTAAGTCATATCTTGCCTTGCTATTCTGTCTTTTGTGCAAATTGCCATACCCGGATAATCCTCTGCGGTTGATACCAAAAGCGGCAAACCCTCTATATTTGGACTATGAGCGAAGCAAAGAATTGTTTCGCCAACGTTTAAGCCTCATGTGTCGAGGTCTTGCTGTTGCGCCGGTGTCGATTGATTACAGGCGGTGCTTTATACCGATTGCCGATGACGTAGATAACATACTAAAGACCATACGCGAGAAGAATAATGACCTGGTAGTAATAGACAGTGTTGGCGTTGCTTGTGCAGGTGATCTCAATTCAAGTGAGACTGCGACCAGGTTCGCAGCTGCAATGCATCGCCTGCCGGTGACTTCAATACTGATTACGCATACATCTAAGACTGAAGAAGGCAAGAAAACGCCCATAGGATCGGTTTTCTTTACCAATTCGGCCTCTAATATCTTTGAGGTCAAGAAATCGCAAGAAATGGGGGATAGCTTCATTGATATTGCGCTGTCACACTATGAGTGCAATTTAGGCCCAAAAATTATGCCCCTTGGTTTCAGACTTGAATTCCACAAGGACAGCATACGGATTATCTGCCAGGAAGTATCAGGTATCCCTGAGTTGGCTGGCAATGTCCCAATACGCCAGCAATGCAAGCAAGCGCTTGAATCTGGCCCAATGACCGTCAAGGAAATTGCAGAAGTTACGAGCCTAAAAGAGGATTCAATCAAAACAACGTTAAACCGTTACAAGGATATCTTTACAAAGGAAGGTGACAGATGGCATTTGAAGCCAGCGTAACAGCCGTAACACTGTTACGTAACAGTTACGCCAACCGTAACGTAACACTGGGGGGTATATTAATACCCCCTGTTACGGTTACGGTGTTACAACCTATAAAGCAAATAAGACGATATCACGGAGATTACCAATATGACTAATGACTGTTCTGATAACTGCGAAGCCCCACTATGCCCACTCGATTGCCATGAAAAGGCTGTATGGTATCCGGGTGATGACATTTGTAATACAAAGGCTATCAATAAACCAGTCTGGATAAAGACACAGCGCAAAATACAACGTCTTTACCGGCAGGGATTGATAGATGATGGAGAGTGTTTCACCCGGCCCATGCTGGAAGGCCTAAAGCGGATTGTCAAGGGATTACACGGTATAAAGCCAGAAAACCTGCACAAAGATGGCACCGGGCAGTGCGCTTAGAATAGGTCTATTTAGCGGAGAAAGGCCTTCTAACAAGGCTGTATAAAAGATTGCAGACAAAACATGACCAGTTGGTATAATCGCAATATATAAGTGTCATTTCAAGGCTTTAGACAAGGGATGCCTGAGTGGCCCCGGCTCTTTTTTATAGTGTGAAATAACTACCAATAATCCGGCCTTTTTATACAGCCTGAAAAACTAGAAATAAGCCAGCGTGACCCTTTTGTTTATAAAAAACTCCGGGGGTATAGATTGCTGTGTAGAGTGATACCGTTTGGGGGTCACTCCCACCCCCTGGGGCCTAGCGACGACCGGCACCGTCCCTGTGCGTCTATTATGCAGCAAGCATCATAAGATGTACCCGCGCATGTTTTGTCTGCACCCCGTGCGTAATTCTATATAGTTTTATTTGACACTATATTCCATATCGTGTATTATAGATATAAATGGATAACATATACAGCACCAAAGAGGCAGCTGAGAAACTTAGATTATCCCAGGCACATATACGGCGCTTGTTGGAGAGTGGTCAATTACCCGGTAAGCGTCTGGGCCATGATTGGATCGTGTTTAGCCTGGATTATAAGCGAAAGCGGAAGCCTAAAGGGTACAGAAAATTAGCTACAAAGCGAACGTACTCCATTAAGCAAATTAAGCAAAATCATAGCTAATCGTTAAGCAAATTGTGAAAAATTATAAAAAGTGGGGTGTATAAAAATGACCAGAAAACCGTCGAAAATCAGGATTTCCAGTCGTAAAAAGCTTGGTGAGCCGCCACGGGCTCGAACCGTGAACCGGTTGATTAAGAGTCAACTGCTCTACCAATTGAGCTAGCGGCCCAAGGTTTACTATGGTAGCATCCGTCACTTACTACGTCAAGCTAATTGTAATAGGCCGACCGCAAGCTGAGCTATAATGTAGTTGCTTTGCAGAAGCAGTTTGAAATCATCGACCATACGGCGGATATCGGCATTATCGCTTACGGAAGCGACCTCGCTGCGTTGTTCAAGAACGCCGCCCTGGGCATGCTGAGCCTGATAACGGATTTGCACAAGGTGGAGAACAGGCTGCGGAAGGAGATCGTTTTACAGGAGCAGGATAGCGTCACCCTGCTGGTTGCATGGCTTAACGGGCTGCTCTACGAACTGGAGACTGAACACTTTATTTTCAACGATTTTGCTCTGGATATGCGGGATGGAAAGCGATTGGCAGCCACATGCTACGGTGAGAAGCTGGACCCCCAAAAGCACGCTATAAGGCGTGAAATCAAGGCTGCTACTTACCATAATCTGAATATTGTGAAGGAAGATGATGTCTATTCTGCAGCGATCATATTTGATATTTAGCGATTCAAGGAGAATATCATGAGCCCCTGGCAGGGCAAAATAAGGCAAACCGGCATATGCCGCTGGGAAATATCGCAGGACTACAAGAGTGGCATGAGAGTGCCCGGCCTGATTTTTGCCGACGACCGCATGCTCAGCGTTATCAGGGAAGAAGAGTCGCTGGAGCAGGTGGCGAATGTGGCTTTTTTGCCGAGCATCGTCGGCAGTTCCATGGCCATGCCCGATATACACTGGGGTTACGGCTTTCCCATCGGTGGTGTGGCTGCCACCCGGGTGCATGACGGAGTGATTTCTCCCGGAGGTGTGGGCTACGATATCAACTGCGGAGTCCGGCTGCTGCGAACCAATTTGAGCGAGGAAGAAGTTAAACCGAAAATCGAAGAATTGATCAACCATCTCTTCAGAAATGTGCCTTCGGGTGTAGGTTCCGAAGGAAAGATCAAGATAAGCGAGAAGGAGATGGACGACGTGCTCAGGCAGGGCGCTGAATGGGCCGTAAGACGAGGGTATGGCGACCGGCAGGATCTGGAGGTTACTGAGGAGAACGGCTGCATGAAAATGGCCGACCCGGACAGGGTGAGCGACAGGGCCAAAAAACGCGGCATGCCCCAATTGGGCACCCTGGGCTCAGGCAACCATTTCCTGGAAATCCAGGTTGTAAGCGAAATATATGATAAGGAAGCGGCCAGGGTGATGGGTATCACCTTTATTGGACAGGTGCTGCTCCTGATCCATACCGGGTCGAGGGGGCTGGGTCACCAGGTCTGTGATGATTACCTGCGAATTATGGGCGAAGCAGTCAGAAAATACGGCATAGCTTTACCCGACCGCCAGCTTGCCTGTGCACCGGTTGAATCGCAAGAAGGGCGGGATTATCTGGCGGCCATGGCCTGCGCCGCCAACTACGCCTGGGCCAACAGGCTGTGCATCGCTCACTGGGCCAGAGAGTCATTTGTAAAGGTCCTTGGCAGAAAGGCAGAGGTCATAGGCCTGGAACAGGTCTATGACGTAGCCCACAATATCGCTAAGCTCGAAGATCACATTATTGAAGGTAAAAGGCAGAAGCTGTGCGTACACCGTAAGGGCGCTACGCGCGCATTTCCAGCGGGTCAAGGGGGAGTGCCCTCTAAATATACTGCCATCGGCCAGCCCGTTCTGATACCCGGGGATATGGGCCGGTGCTCCTATATCGCTTTAGGCACTGAAATGGCTATGCAGGAGACGTTCGGTTCCACCTGCCATGGCGCCGGCCGGGTGCAGAGCAGGGGCGCAGCCCGGAGGGCACAGAGCGGCGGAGATGTAGCGACAAACCTGGCATCCAGGGGCATCTACGTCAGGACCGGCAGTATGGGATCGCTGGCGGAGGAAGCATCCTCTGCCTACAAGAACGTTGATGATGTCGTTAATATTGCGCAGGAGGCGGGCATATCGCGTCGAGTTGCCAGGGCCTTACCCATAGGGGTAATCAAGGGTTGATCCGAAGCTGAAATTGCCAGGTAAAGGGCCGCATATTTGTGCTCTCAAAGGTAATCGGGTAAAATTTACCCAGAAATTTTTAATAAGGAGTGATAAGCCATGGGTCTTGCAAGAGAAGTTGTGATTATCGACTATTTACGTTCCGCGTTCTCCCGGTCTCGTCCCAAGGAACCCGAGAAGGATTTATTGAATGGATGGAGAATGGATGAGGTGCTGGCTCTCCTATGGAAAGAGATGATTAAGAGGAATAAAATTGACCCGAAGGTAATCGATGAGGCCATCACCGGCACAGCCAACCCGATCCTCGAGAACTTCACTTTCGGCGGCAAAATTCCCGCTTTCTTCGCAGATTTGCCGAATGAGGTTTCCAGCCAGCAGGTAGACCAGCAGTGCGGATCCGCCCTTTGCGGGCTCAGGACTGGTGTCATGGCAATTGCTTGCGGCTATTCCGATGTTGTCCTCTGCGGCGGTATCGAGCACATGACGCACGTCCCCATGGGCGGCGGCGGGGCCATCAAATTCCCCGATAAATTATTTACCGAACCTCAATACAAGAAACTCGACATGATGTTCTCGTTGAATATGGGCTTTACAGCTCAGAAGCTGCAGGAACTGTCCGGCATCGATAGGGTAACGATGGACAAGTTTGCAGTGAGGTCCCACCAGCTGGCTGCCAAATACAAGGAATGGCTCAAAGGCGAGATCCTGCCGGTAGAGATTACCCTTCCCGACGGCACCAAGCAGATGTTTGATTATGATGCTAACGTAAGGCCCGACACTACCCTGGAACTGCTGTCCGGCCTAAAACCAGCCTATAAACCCGACGGCTCTATCACAGCCGGCAATGCCTCCCCGTTGAATGCGGGCGCCACTGCCATGCTGATCATGTCCAAAGATAAAGCTAAGAAACTGGGCCTCAAACCGATGGCAAGCTTCGTTTCCTTCGGCATGGCCGGTGTCGATCCTACCCTCATGGGAGCCGGACCGGTCCCCTCCAGCAAAAAAGCGCTTGCTGCAGCAGGCCTGAAAGCCAATGATATCGATTTCTGGGAGATCAACGAGGCTTTTGCGATAGTATCACTCTATTGCATGAAAGAGTTCAACATCCCCGAAGCTAAGGTCAACGTCCACGGCGGCGCTATGGCTATCGGCCATCCGCTGGGCGCCAGCGGTATCAGGCTCGTCGGAACCCTTGCCAGAACGCTAAAGGAAAATAAGGCCAAATACGGCCTGGCTACCATGTGCGAGGGTGGTGGACAGGGTGTCGCTGCCATTATCAAAGCTGAATAGCGTAATTTCAGCTGAAGTAGAAATGAAAGAGGACGGCCCACGGGCCGTCCTCTTTTTATTATACGGGCCTAAAGCCTGGATTATCTCTTTGTCTTTTTATCTATCTTCAGCAAGAAATATTCCATGCTGTCGTAAAGGGCCAGCCAGCTGGCCTCAATGATATTAGTGGAACTGCCCACCGTCCTCCACTGAACCTTGCCGTTGCCGGATTCAATAAGCACGCGCACCAGGGAACCTGTGCCGCTATTGCCTTCCAGTATGCGGACCTTGTAGTCCAACAGGTCTACTTTGGCAAGTC
>JBEKVW010000029.1:0-22390 GCA_049513695.1 Dehalococcoidia bacterium
TACAGGCGATATCGGCCTGGTCGTAAAGCTGGTCAACACGGTTACAGGAGACACGCTGGGCGTCAAGGAACGTGCACTTAAACTGGCCGGCATCGATTTCCCTGCGCCCATCCTGAGCAAGGCTGTTCACCCTAAATCCAAAGCCGACCTCGATAAGATGAGCTCGGGACTTGCCAGGATAAGTGAAGAAGACCCCAGTTTAAAAGTGCAGCGTGAAGCAGATACGGGTGAACTTACTCTGGGCGGCATGGGCGATACTCACCTTGAGATCGCCGCCAGCAGGATGCAGCGCAAATTCGGCGTGGACGTCAATCTGGATGTGCCCAGGGTTCCCTTCAAAGAAACTATCACTGTCCCCGTCGAGGCTGAATACAAGCATAAGAAGCAGACCGGTGGACATGGCCAGTTCGGGCATGTTCTTATAAGGATGGAACCATTGCCACCGGGCGGTGGTTTCGAATTCGAGTCAAAGGTAGTGGGCGGCTCCGTACCCAGGAACTACATACCCGCCGTCGATAAAGGCATCAAGGAAGCCAGGGTAGAGGGCGTGCTGGCCGGTTTTCCGGCAGTGGATATGAAGGTCACGCTTTACGACGGCAGTTTTCATCCGGTAGATTCATCGGAAATGGCCTTTAAGATCGCGTCGGCCCAGGCCTTCAAGAAAGGCATGCTCGACGGCTCACCCGTTCTGCTGGAGCCTATTATGAATATGACCATCACGGTGCCGGACAGCTTCACCGGGGATATTATCGGCGACCTTAATACCAAGCGCGCCCGCGTGAGCGGTATGAGCCCCAACCAGGGCATGAACGTGATCCAGGCGCAGGTCCCCCTCGCCGAGGTATTACGCTATGCTATCGACCTGCGCTCCATGACCCAGGGCAGGGGCACATTTACCATTGGGTTCAGCCACTACGAGCCGGTGCCTGCACTCATAGCCCAGAAGATCATCGCCCAGCACAAAGCCGCTGCCCAGCAATAAATGTTCCCAGGTTGCAAATTGAAAGCCCCCCGCAAATTGCGGGGGGCTTTTTTATTCCTCTATCTATTATTGCAGTAGATTACTGAACCAGTTCCTTGACCTTGGCTGTGAAAGCCGGAACGATGACCTTCCAGTCGCCGACCACGCCGAAGCGGGCCTCCTTGAAGATGTTGGCCTCGGGGTCTTTGTTGATGGCTACGATGCACTTGGCGCCGGAGCAGCCGGACATATGCTGGCTCGAACCGGAAATGGCCACTGCGATGTAGAGCTCGGGGGCAATGATTTTGCCGGTGAGCCCGATCTGGATCGAGTCAGGCACCCATTTGTTATCGCACGGAGGCCTGGAAGCCCCAACTGCGCCCTTGAGCACCTTGGCCAGTTCAGCCAGATCTTTCTGGAACGGCTCGGGTCCACCAACTCCACGTCCGCCTCCGATGACTACAGCGGCGTCCTCGATCTTAATGCCTGCTACCTCTTCCTTGACAGTCTCAAGCACTTTGGCTTTTATCTTGGCAGCGTCCAGCGCTACTGCGAAGGCTACGACTTGACCGGCCCTTCCTGCATCGGGGGCTATGGGCGAGCTCGCCTTCACCCTGACGGTGGCTATCTGGGGCAAACCCTCGGTAGTAAATATGGCCTTGGCATTACCGCCGTAAACCGGGCGGGTGCAATGCAGAGATTTGGTGGCGGGGTCGATAGCAAGCTCGAGGCAGTCCATGACGGCGCTGACGCCCAGTTTGAATGCCAGCCTCGGGGCGAGGTCACGGCCGTTGGCAGTCTGGCCCATGAGGATGATCCTCGGGGCGACCTCGGCCACTGCCTTCTCCATTACCTGCATGTAAGTGCCGTTCTCATAAGCTTTCAGCTGAGCATCGTCGGCCACCAGGACTTTGTCTGCGCCGGCGGCAACAGCCGCCTTACCGGCATCACCGATCTTCTCGCCTATCAAAATGCAGGTAACCTGCTCTTTCAGTTCGTCCGCAAGACGCCTTCCGGCGCCGAGTATTTCAGTAGTAATCGGGAGTAATTTACCTTCAACAACTTCACCGACAACCAGAATACCTTTATTATCAGCCATTGTATCCTCCTATATTTATCCTGAGTATATTGTTAAATAACCTTGCTCTCGCGCAGTTTCTGTGCGAGCAGAGAGGCTGCTTCTGCCGGTGAATCGGCGCTGACTATATCGCATTTGCCTTCTTTCACGGGCTGGAACAGCTTGACTATCTTGGACTTTCTGGCAGCGGCGCCGACTTTGTCCAAGCCAATATCGGCCGGTTTCCAGACTATAGGCTGCTTTTTGCTGGCAGCCATAATGCCTTTCAGTGTGGCATAGCGGGCTTCGCCAAGCTCGTTGCTGACGGTAATGAGGGCCGGGGTGCTGACCTCCAGCACCTGGTAGCCGTCGGCTACCACCCTTTCAACCTTGACTTTGCCGCCGTCCACGACTTCGGCTTTCTTGGCAACGGTAATGCTGGGAATGCCGAGCAGCTCGGCTAGTCCGGAACCTACCTGGCCATCGTCCCATTCCGATTCCTGCCTGCCGCAAAAGATGAGGTCGAATGGCCCGACTTTCTTGATGGCTGCTGCAAGCGCACTGGCAACTGCAAAGCTGTCGCCGCCTTCAAATGCAGGGTCTTCAAGCAGAATAAGCTCATCGGCGCCCATGGAGAGCGGTTTCTTTACAACATCACGTACAAGGTTGTTGCCCAGGGAAATGATGGTAACCTTGTTGGCAGCCTTGTCCTTATCCTTGATGCGGAGTGCGGCCTCAACTGCCTGTTCATCGTAGGGGTTGACCACTGGTTTGATTTCGGGCGGCTGGACCATCCGGTTATTGGCAGCGTCGAGTTTGAAAGTGGAGGGAGCTGCCTCGGGATCGAGTACCTGTTTACAGCAAACGATCATGTTCATGGTAGCAATTCACCTCTGTTTTGAGATTTAGTTAACAAAATTAACCAATCGGGAATTTTACAAGAAAGGTATATCGTTGTCAAAAGTGGAAAACCCGGTTGTCCCGGTATCTTCCCTGCCGGTCTATGCCACCCCGATCTCCACATCCAAAAATAAGAAGGCCTCGCAAAGTACTTTCCCAGTATGGCGACCGGACAAATGTTCCGCCTTCCGGTAATTGTGTTAATTCGGGAGAGCGCCTGAATACATTGTAATCGCTATTTAATCAGGTCCTCGACTATCTCCACGGCATCTCTTACGGCTTTGGTACAGACTTTCTGGGGTATGCCTTTTTTGAAAGCTTCCTTTCTTGCTTGGCGGTCATCGATATCGAAACCAAGCAGCTCCCTGCATAAATGTGATCCGTCACGGGATCTAAATTGTTCCACCAATTGTTGAACTTTTTTATAAGCCTCTTTATTGGACTGCACACCGTCTAATTCCGTCATACCGTATTTCAATCCTATCACGATAACAGCCCCCGTAACCGCACCGCAAGCTTCTCCCAGATGGCCAATCCCTCCCCCGAATGCAGCAGCAACTCTGTATGCCATGGTCCTATCCAGACCAAACTCTTCAGCGAACGTAGATACCACAGCCTGACTGCAATTGAACCCTTTGGTTAATACGGCCTCCGCGCTGTCGGCTTTACTCATTATATCTCCTCCTTTTTACCTTAATATTTATATATTCCCCTAGTACCAATAGATTAAACTTACAGGTTCTGCGGACACTGCAGGAAATAACTATAAGCGTGGGGAACCCTTCATATCAATTTTTATGACCCTGGCTATACCGGAAAGGTCTTTGACCAATTCTATCTCACTGCCCGGCATGCAATCACGTATTAGTCTGGTTATTTCCTGCTCCTGCCCGGCGCCTATCTCAAGTAAAATTGCACCGCCTGCTGCAACTTTATCGTTTGCCTGACTGACAAGACTCTGTATCACTTCCGTACCGTTTACACCACCCTTCAACGCAATGCCGGGTTCATGTTTTGCAATCTCGGCCTGCAAATAGCTGGCTTCCGGTTCCGCTATATAAGGTAGATTGGCCACTATAAGGGCCATTTTCCCAGATATTTGCTCCAGTAAATTGCCATGGATGAGCGTTATATTGTCCTTGAGCCTGTAGCGTTCTACATTGATCGCCGCCACCTCCATGGCCTTTTCGGAGATATCGACGGCGTAAATATGTGAAGCAGGCAGATTGAGTGCAAGGCTGATGGCAATGGCGCCGCTCCCGGTCCCTATATCTGCTATCAGCGGGGCCTTCTCATTCCGCTCACTCCAAGCGAGTCCGAACTTAAGGGCCTCTTCAATCAGGACCTCGGTTTCAGGTCTGGGTATCAGTACACGGTCATCTACGTATATGTCCAGGCCGAAAAACTCTTTGTGCCCGGTAATATAGGCTGTGGGCTCCCTCTTAAGCCTGCGATCGACCAGGATTTCAAAGGAGGTTATTTCAGAGGGAGTAAGAATACGGTCCACTTGTGAGAAAAGCTGGGCGGAATTCAGGTTCAGGGCGTAACACAGCAGGACTTTTGCTTCGCCAGCGGCTTCATCGATGCCGTCTTGTTTGAGTTTGGAGGTATACTTATGTAGCGCGTCCGCAATGGTCACAGCGCGGTTTCCTGGAGCTGCCTCGCCTGCTCCTCACTGGCCAGAGCGTCTATCAGCTTGTCCAGGTCTCCATCCAGTATCTTCTGCAGGCCGTGCAGTGAAAGGTTGATGCGGTGGTCGGTCAGCCTGTCCTGTGGGAAATTATAGGTGCGTATCTTCTCGGACCTCTCGCCGCTACCGATCTGCGACCTGCGTTCCTCCGTTACCTCATCCTGCTGCTTCCTCTGCTTAATATCATAAAGCCTGGAGCGCAGTACGGCCATGGCCTTGGTCTTGTTGCGCAGCTGCGACCTTTCATCCTGGCAAATGGCCACGATCCCGGTGGGAATGTGAGTGATGCGCACGGCGGTGCTAAGCTTATTGACATTCTGCCCACCGGCCCCACCGCTGCGGAATATATCGATCCTTAAATCTTCGGGGTTGATCTGGATATCTATATCCTCAACCTCCGGTAGTACAGCTACGGTCGCAGTAGATGTATGTATTCTTCCGGAAGCCTCGGTGACCGGCACACGCTGTACGCGGTGCACCCCCCTCTCGTATTTCAAATGCCCGTAGGCGCCTTTGCCTTTGACCTCGAAGATCACCTCTTTGAAACCACCCACCTCATTCTGGTTGCTGTCTATGATCTCGATCTGCCAGCCCTTTACCTGGGCGTAGCGGAAATACATACGGTACAGGTCGGAGGCAAATAGGGCCGCCTCATCTCCACCCGTCCCGGCCCTGATCTCCACGATGGCGTCCTTATCTTCGTTTTCGTCCCTGGGTATAAGAGCTATCCTCAACTCCTCAACCAGCTTTTGCTGCGTTTCCTTCAGTCCGTTCAGCTCGTCTTTGGCCATGGACAGCATGTCAGGATCGAGTCCCCCGTCGAGCATGGATTGGGTATCTGCGATTGACTTGATGACCGATTTATATTGCCGGTATTTATTGACCGTATCTTCGATGCGGGCGCGCTCCTGCGACAGGGCCTGCACACGCTGAAAGTCATTATAGACTTCAGGTTGAGAGGTTAACCCGTTCAGCTCATCGTAGCGTTTTTCCAGTGATTCGAGTTTTTCAAACATATCCGGTTTAACTTCCTTATTGATTCAGCACAGATTATAGCATCGCATTAAAAGTGTGCTCAAATACGGGCCTGCTGCATAACTCCCGTCGGTTGACAACACTTGCTATACTTGAATGAGAAGTGTTGTGGGAGGAGGTTGATTATGTCATTTTCCGAATCCGTCGTTTCTCAGGCCTGGAATAGATCACATGGAAAATGCGGATGTCCTCACCTTGCGCATGACCATGGCAGAAACCCCTGCACCAGGCCGGTAAGTTGGGAAGCCATAGGACGGGAGGGAAATGGCGGCTGGCAAGCCCGCAGTACCAGCGGGAAATACCTCGATACCCCTTCGGACTGCGAGATACTATGCTGGGTCTGCTATAGCGCAACGCCCCACCAGGCTCAGTGATTCAGTCGCCAACGTTATCTTAATTTTTTCTGGAGGCTTTTTGCGCCGCCGGCCCCCGCCTTCATGCTTGCGACAACACTCGGGGCCGCCTTATGACCATTGCCGTTTACCCTGTATTTTTCCACCAGCTGTTTGAAGGCCTCAGCCATCTGGGATAACACTCCGCCTGCCTCGACAACCTGCTGCACCTGACCGCTGATCTCTTTGGCCGCCTCGGACACACTTTCAGTGGCAGCGCTGTTCTGTTCGGCAACACCAGCAACCTCTTCAACCGATTTGGAAACGTGTTTGGCCGTCACCGCCATCTCTTCGGTAGCTGCAGTATTCTCTTCCACGATGGAGCTGATGCTGTCTCCCAGCATGACCATCTCGGCGCTCATCTTATTCAATTGCTCGGCTGCGCTGGAAATTTGCTGCACGCGGGTGCCCATTTCCTGTGAGCGCGTCAATATCTCCTCGAGAGCACCCCCGGCCATATTGGCCAGTTTATATCCGCCGTCGACTTCCTTGGTCCCCTTGGCCATGGCGGATACGGTCTCGATGACCCCATCCTGTATACCGTTGATCAGTGCCTCTATTTCCTTGGTCGATGTCGAAGCCCTCTCAGCAAGTTTCCTCACTTCATCGGCCACAACCGCAAAGCCGCGACCCTGTTCACCCGCTCTGGCCGCTTCAACTGCAGCATTGAGCGCCAGCAAATTGGTCTGGTCGGCTATATCATCGATGGCCGAAACTATCTTGCCTATTTCCTTGGAACGGCTGCCCAGCCCGTTGATCTTCTCCGACACCTGGTCCATGGTCAACTTGATTTTCGCCATGCCCTTAACCATGTTCTGTGACATCTCGGCGCCTTTGGCTGCAGAATCGGCGGTAGCCTTGGCGCCGTCCGTGGCCCGCTGGGCATTGGAAGTTATCTCCTTTATGGCCTCCGATACCTGGTTGACCACCTGGACGTTTTTCTCAATCATACGGGCCTGTTGCTGGGCGCCCTTGGCGATCTGCTCGATGGCTTGAGATAGCTGACCGACTGCTCTCAATGACTCTTGCATGGAGTTCGCCTGGTCGGAAGCGCCCTGCGCCACCTGCTGGCTGGACCTGGCGATATGCTGCGTCAACTGCCCGGCTTGCTCGGCAACACCGGTCAACCGGCTGCTGGAATTATCGAGCTGTTGAGAAACCTTTTTCAGCTCCATAACTATGTTGATCTGGTTATCGAGGGCATCATTCAAAGCATCTTTGAATTTTCCCAGCTCCCCTTTATACTCGCCAACCACTTTGGTGGTCAGGTCATATTCAGCCTCCCTATATAGTACGCTGGACGATTCCGCCAGAGGGAGGGTGATGGAATCCAGTGTACTATTGAACCCCAGCAGTATCTCCCTGTAGACGCCCTCGCATCTTTCGGTGTTGGCGCGCTGGTCAAGCCTGCCTTCCCTGGCAGCCTCGATTATCATAAGCATCTCTTCCACCAGGGCATCGAAGGCGGTAACGCACTGGTTTAGGTTATTTATAATCGTCTTAAACTCACCACTATAGGCCTCATCGATGTGATTTTGCTTGATACCCCTGGCAATATTGTCTATATAGATGGCGGCCAGGCGCAGCGGACGTATAAGCGCATCTAGTGTATCGTTAATCCCTGTAACGATCCTGGCGTAGTCACCGCTGAATTTGCTGACATCTCCCCTCTCATCCAGGTTCCCCTCGACAGCGGCTCCCGTTATTTTCTCCACCGTAGAGCTCAGTTCCCGGAGGTTCTGCACGACCTGAATGAACGATTTGCTCAGCGCATCATTCTCCGACTTAGGTTCTATTTGAACGCTGAGATCACCTACCGCCAATTTATCCGCCGAAGCGGCCATCTCCTTCATGTAGGCAATCACCTGTGAGAATGCCCGAACTACTTTCCCGACTTCATCTTTGGTTTTTACCTTTACTTCCTGGCTGATATCACCCGCGGCAACGGCCATGGCGATGGGCACTAGGGAGAGCAGCGGTTTGGCGATCAGGGTGCTGACCAGGAAGGCCACCGCCCCCACCACCACAGCCACTATGGCCAGCGCTATCAACGACATTCTTAGCAATGAGTCGGTTGTGGCATTGACCTCGGCCACGCTTATCTCCGATATGGTGGTCCACCTGAGGCTGCGATAGCTAAAAGGAGAGTAGGCGGAGATTACCTTATTGCCTGAGTAGCTTATAATGGAGGCAACGCCCTCCTTCCCGGCAATCCCATTCCTGACCGACTCCGTATCGATTAATTTATTGTTCGCAAATGAATTGGAAACGGTGTTCGCCGGGTCCAGACGTGAATCGGACCTCATCTTCTTATCGTCGCCGACAATGTAAGTCTCGCCGGTTTTACCCATGCCGGTGGAGTTCTGCGTGATGGCATTGATCTGCTGATAGGGTATCTCAATCATGAATATCCCAACCAGCTTCCCGTCCTTATCTTTAATTGCGGAGCCGACAAAGCCGCACGGCTGGTTATCGGCCGGCCCGTAGGGGGCGAAATCGGAGATGCCCGTGGACGTGTAACTGCTTAGCATACAATCGCCGGCCGGGCTGCTTTTCAAGTTACCTTCCAGCAAGTTCTTGCCCAGCTCGGAGGATTTAGTCGTTTTATAAACGACATCGCCGAAGCTGCTGACCAGCAAAATATCCTGGTAACCTTGGGCCTCTTTCAAGGCGGCAATCCCTTTGCCGTACTTCGAATCTGCAGCCGACCAATTAGCGCCCAGCGTTTTTCCGTCCGCGGTATAAGCATCTTCATAGGCGACAACGGCATCGGATATCAGGCCTTCCGCAGAAACAAGGGCAACCTGTTGTGACAGCGAATCGAAAAAGGCAATCAGGCGTTGATTGGTAAGCTTATTAGCAACCTGCAATTTCTCCACCGCGGCACTCTTCATGCTGTCGCCGGATATAAAATAGCTGATGGCTCCGATGGTCATGGCCGGGATAATGCCGACCAGCAAGGCAAAAACTATCAGCTTGCCCTTCAGGGAGTGGAAAAAGAACTTAAATATAGACCTTATTACCGAGTTGAGTTTCTTCATATCGCTCCCCTTTGGCCATCCTTAGATCCGACAACCTGCGAGTTTTCGGCGCGCAGAACTGCAGCCTATCACAGGCTGCAGTCTCAAAATCTGGAAAACTCCGCCATTGCCCTTCAATCGCCCTCTATTGTGGCAATCCCAGCCAACCCGGAAAAGTAACGCAGGTATAAACTTCGCGAGCCAAAAGGCTATTAATCGTAGTTGGCATAAAGCGGTTTGCCGATGAAGACCCGCCCATCCATGTGATCGGTCCGCAGTGGTCGGCTGATGTCCGTAAGCTCCATTGTGATATAATATGCAAGCTATTTTGAATATAAAGGCAGATATAAAGCCGGGGTTAAAGATATGGATTTAAGCGCAGACGAAGTCAGACATATAGCCTTGCTGGCCAGGCTGGGCATCAGCGATGATGAAGTCGAGAAGTTCAGAAGTCAGCTCTCACATATTATGGAGAATTTCGAGATACTGAAGCAGGTTGATACTACCGATCTGCCACCCACCTCCCAGTCCATAAACCTGGAAAACATATACCGGCCGGATGAACCCGCCCCTTCCCTGCTTCCGTCCGATGTGCTGGCCAACGCCCCGGGAAAGGAAGAAGGTTCATTCAAAGTCAACGCCGTACTGGAATAGCACATGAGCGACCTGCATAAGATTACCATCCATGAGGCGCATAAGCTCCTCAAAGAAAAAAAGGTCTCTTCCGTCGAACTGACGGAGGCCGTCCTGGAGCACCTGCACAAGGTCGAGGGCAAGGTCCGCGCCTGTGTCACCATCACCGACGAGAAGGCGGTGGAGTATGCTAAAGCCGCCGACCGGGTCATTGCCGGCGGCGACATCAAGCCCCTGACCGGTGTGCCGGCATTGATCAAGGACGTCATATGCACCAAGGGCATCCGTACCACCTGCTCCTCCAAGATGCTGGAAAACTTCGTGCCGCCCTATGACGCCAACGTCATTGAAAAACTGAAGGCGGACGGATATGTGATAGTCGGGAAGACGAATATGGACGAGTTCGCCATGGGATCCTCAACCGAGAACTCAGCCTTTTTCGTTACACATAACCCCTGGAACCTGGATTGTGTGCCGGGAGGCAGCAGCGGCGGCTCGGCTGCCGGCACGGCCAGCGACGAGGCCATATATTCCCTCGGTTCGGACACCGGCGGCAGCATACGCCAGCCTGCCGGGTTGTGCGGCGTTGTCGGCCTCAAGCCGACCTATGGAAGGGTCAGCCGCTATGGGCTGGTGGCATTCGCCAGTTCGCTCGACCAGATAGGCCCCATCACCAAGGATGTAACCGACAGCGCACTAATCATGAATACGATCGCGGGCCATGACAAAAGGGACTCCACCACCGTACCTTACGAAGTCCCTGACTACACCAAAGCTCTTAAAGCGGATATCAAGAACGTCCGCATCGGCATTCCGCGCGAATATTTTGTCGAGGGGATGCAGCCGGCGGTGCGTAAGGCAATCGAGGCAGCCATAAAAAAGCTGGAGGAGCTCGGGGCTAAAGTCGACCGCAATGTATCACTGCCCTATACGGAGTATGCCCTGGCGGCCTACTACATCCTGGCCCCCTCCGAAGCTTCAGCCAACCTGGCGCGCTACGACGGTGTGAAATACGGTTTTTCCTACCGCGATACCACCAATATGTGGGAGGCCATGGAAAAGACCAAGCAATATGGCTTCGGCGCTGAGGTGAAGAGAAGGATTATGCTCGGCACCTACGCCCTCTCCGCCGGGTACTACGACGCATATTATTTAAAGGCGCAAAAAGTGCGCACTCTCATCAAGCGGGACTTCGAGAAAGCTTTCGGGCAGTACGATGTACTGGTCACGCCCGTATCCCCGACCACAGCCTTTAAAATAGGCGAGAAGGTCGACGACCCGGTGCAGATGTATCTGAGCGATGTATGCACCCTGCCCATCAATATAGCGGGCGTGCCGGCCATCTCCATCCCGGCAGGCTTCGTGGACGGCCTGCCGGTAGGTATGCAGATCATCGGCAAGCACTTTTCAGAAGAGATGCTGCTGCGCGTGGCCTATGCCTATGAGCAGGCAACTCCCTGGCATACCAAAAAGCCTTCCATAGCTTAACCGTCAATCCCGGCAATTTACCGCGGTAAAGGGAAAACGATTTACTTTATATATTTTGTTATAATTTGCATTACCCGGTAATAAAGTTAGGCGAGGCGACGATATGGAGAATGAAAAATTAGTCCTTCAAACACTCGAAAAAGACGCCAGGCTCTCAGCAGCCCAGATATCCGACATGACAGGGGTCCCGGCTGCCGAGGTGCAGAAAATAATCAAAAAGGCTGAAAAAGAAGGGATCATTGTAAAATACAAGACCGTCATCAATTGGAGCAAGGTGGGCGAGGAACAGGTCTGGGCACTGGTTGAGGTGAAAGTAGTGCCGCAAAGGGATGTGGGATTCGGAGCCATTGCCGAGCGCATCTACCGCTTCCCGCAGGCCAAGTCGGTTTTCCTGGCCTCCGGAACATATGACCTGGCCATCCTGACAGCCGGCAAGACCATGCAGGAAATCGCCTTATTTGTCTCCGAAAAGCTGGCGCCCATGGAGACTGTGCAGGGGACCATTACACATTTCATCCTGAAAAAATATAAGGAAGACGGCGTAATCCTCGAGGATGAGGGGGAACCCAGGCGCCTCGGATTAGTAGCCTAATTTTCCCTCCCATGCTTCCGCAGGAGGTGTCATTTGAAACAGACAGAAACACAGCGTAACTATCTATCGAGGAAAGCCAGGGAGATCTCACCGTCCGGAATCCGGAAATATTTCGATCTGCTTTCATCTATGGAGGGTGCTATCTCGCTGGGGGTGGGCGAACCTGATTTTGTGACACCCTGGCCCGTGAGGGAAGCCGGTATCTTCGCCATTGAAAAGGGATTCACCATGTACACCTCCAACCGCGGCATGGGCGAATTGAGGGAAGCCCTATCCAAATACCACCAGGACTTCTACGGTATAGAGTATGACCCCCACCTGGAGATCCTGGTCACTACGGGCTGCAGCGAAGCGCTGGACCTGGCTTGCAGGGCTATCGTCGACCCGGGAGACGAGGTCATCATGACCGATCCGCACTACGTAGCTTACCCCGTATGCGTATCGCTGGCCGGCGGCATACCGGTTCCTGTCCCCACCTACGAAAAAAACAACTTCGATATCATGCCGGAAGATATCAAGAAGAAGTTGACGCCCAAGACCAAGGCCATTCTCTTAAGTTACCCTTCCAATCCAACAGGTGCGGTCATGCCCAGGGACATCCTTATGCAGATCGCCGAGCTGGCCGTCAAACACGACCTGGTCATCATCTCCGACGAGATTTACGCCCGTCTGGTCTATGGCGAGGAGCATACCTGCATGGCGACCCTGCCGGGCATGAGGGAGCGCGTTATATTGATCGGCGGGTTCTCAAAGACCTTTGCCATGACGGGATGGCGCGTCGGCTATGCCGCCGCCAACCCCGATTTTATCGAGGCCATGCTCAAGGTGCATCAGTATACTATGATGTGCGCTCCCATTATGGGACAGATCGCCGCCATCGAAGCGCTCAAGGAAAGCAACAACCAGGAAGTCGAAGATATGCTGGCCGAGTATGACCGGCGCAGGCGCGTGATGGTCAAAGGGTTCAGGGACCTGGGGCTTTCCTGCTTCGAACCGAAGGGCGCATTCTATACCTTCCCATCCATCCAATCGACGGGCATGACCTCTGAGGAATTCGCTGAGGGATTACTCAAAGAGGAGAAGGTGGCTGTGGTGCCCGGGTCAGTTTTCGGCAAATCCGGGGAAGGCTATATCCGCTGTTGCTACGCTACTTCCCTGCCGGAGATAGAGGAAGCGATAAAACGCATGGGGAGATTCATCTCCAAACACCGCAAATAGCTTAGCCCCTCTTGATTGATTTCATGAAGCTGTTAATCAACTTTGGGTTGGCAGCGATTATCTGTTTATCATCGGTGGTTACGGCCCTGCCCTCGAAGGTTACCACGTCCCCACCGGCCTCACGCACCAGCAGCAGGCCGCTGGCTATATCCCAGGGGTATACGTACTTGTGAAAATACAGGCTCAGCCTGCCGGCCGACACATAGGCCAGGCCCAACGCGGAGGAGCCCATTAGCCTTAAACAATGTACATGGGGCCACAGCTTATCTACCAGCGCCAAAAGTTCGATGCTGCGTTCAGCCTGATATCCCAGGTCCACACCCAATGCCACCCCATCCAGCGATGGCAGCTTTGAAACATTGATCTTTTTCCGGTTCAAAAAAGCGCCCTTCCCTTTTACGGCATGGAACATCTCATTTCTCATGGGGTCGTAGGTCAAGCCAAGCACGATTTCGCCGTTCCTGGCCAGGGCTATATTTACGCCGAAGAAGGGGATGCCAAAATAGTAATTGTTGGTGCCATCCAGCGGGTCGATGATCCAGGTGTATTCGCCGCCTTTCTTGCATGAGCCGGCCTCCTCCGACAGTATTCCGTGGCCGGGAAATTCCTCAAGAATGATGGCGATGATTCTTTTCTCGGACAGCAGGTCCGCTTCCGTGACCAGGTTCCTTTGGCCCTTGACCTGCATATCATGATGCATACCGAAGCGCCGTTTGAGTATTTTGCCCGCTTCGATAGCAGCATACCTGGCTACTGCATAGGCGGATTTTTGGTGGACCGACTGAGGGGGGGCTGCGGGAAGTCTATCAGGCATTCCGGATAAGGCCCATCTTCGTCTTAACTTCGTGAAGGGTCTCCGCTGCTATCTTCTGTGCGCGTTGAGCGCCGTCGGCCAGCACATCATAAATATGGTCCGGGTTCTTGGCCAGTGCCGTACGGCGGGAGCGGAAATCCTTAAGCGCATGGTTAATTCCTGCGGCCAGCAGCTTTTTACAGTCCACGCAGCCGATCTCGGCCGACTTGCACTGCACCTCTATTTCCTGCGTCCTGTCTATATTGAAAAATTTATGCAGGCTGAATATATTGCATATTTCCGGATGGCCCTTGTCATGGCGTCGCTGCCTGGCCGGGTCGGTGACGGCGGTCTTCACCCTCTCCAGTGTTTCTTCGGGAGTGGCGGCCAGCTCGATATGGTTGCCGTAGGACTTGCCCATCTTCTGCGCCCCATCCAATCCCAGCACCAGGGGATAGTTGGTCAGCTTGGCCTGGGGTTCGGGGAAGGTATCGCCGAAGAGGAAATTGAACCTTCGAACTATCTCGCGGGTCATCTCAAGGTGGGGCAACTGGTCCTCGCCCACCGGCACGACGTTGGTCTTATAGAGCACAATGTCGGCAGCCATTAAAACAGGGTATCCGACCAGCCCGTAGTTGATGTTCTCCGGCTGCATCCTGGCCTTCTCTTTAAAGGTTGGCACCCGTAACAGCCATCCCAGGGGAGTGACCATTCCCAAATAGGTAAACAGCTCGGTAACCTCGGGAACGTGGGACTGCACGAAGATAATGGACTTTTTCGGATCGATGCCCGCCGCCAGCCAGTCTAGCGTCATCTCAAAGATGTTCTGCTGCAGCTCGGAGGTGTTCTCGATGGTGGTGAGCGCGTGTATATCGACTATGCAATAAATGCAGTCGAACTTTTCTTGCAGCTTAACATAGTTCTCAATGGCCCCTATGTAATTGCCTATGTGCTGCCGGCCCGTGGGACGGGCGCCGGAAAATACTCTTTGTTTCATGGTCAGGCGCAAGAGTTTATCATAAAATATAAGTCAGCTTCAAATTTATCGGCGGCCCCGAGGCTGTTACATGCTATCGGGCGCCGTCATGCCCATCAGGTGCAGCGTGCGGGCCAACACTATCTGTGCCGCCTTGACCAGCTTTAGCCGGGCGCAGGTCATGTCGGCATCATCGCTGATCACCCTGCACTGCTTGTAGAAGGAATGGAAGACCGTCGCCAGCTCCTGTGCATAAAAAGGCAGGTGATGCGGCTCATGCGTGATGGCCACCGTCTCGATGACTTCGGATATGCGCACCATCTGTCGTACAAGGGTCAATTCAGGCTCCGAAGTCAGCAGCGTGACCCTGCCGCCTTTATAGTTCAGGCATTTCTCGGCAGCGTTCTTAAGTATGCTGGCTATGCGTGCATGGGCGTACTGCACGTAGTAGACCGGGTTGTCGGCAGACTGTTTGATGGCCAGGTCCAGGTCGAAGTCCATCTGGCTGTCGGCCGAGCGTGACAGGAAGACGAATCGGCAGGCGTCCGGCCCCACCTCGTCCAGCACCTCACGCAGTGAGATGATATCGCCGCTGCGCTTGGAGATTTTGACCACCTCCTGCCCGCGGCGCAGCGTCACAAGCTGACAGATGATGATCTCCAGCTTTTCGGGGTCGAGCCCCAGAGCATTCATGACCACCTTCATGCGGGACACGTGCCCCTGGTGGTCGGCGCCCCAGATATCAATGACGTTATGGAATTTACGCGAAACGAACTTGTTGTAGTGGTAGGCGATATCGGAGGCAAAATAGGTCGGCGTGCCGTCGGTCCTGATCAGGACGTTATCCCGGTCATCCCCCATGGTCGAGGAGGTGAACCAAGTGGCATTCTCACGCTCGGTTATATAATTCCCGTCCTTAAGCATCTTCATGGTCTTATCGAACTGGCCACTCTTGAAAAGGCTTTGCTCGCTGAACCATTCGTCGAACTCCACCCCCAAAATCTTGAGGTCCTCTTTTATCATCCCCATTACTATCTCGATGCCGACCTTTCCGATTTCGGCCACGCCTTTTTCCGGCGGCATCCGTAGGAACTTGTCCCCGTACGTTTCAACTATCTGTTTAGCCAGGTCGATCATATAATTCCCGTGATAGCCATTGCCCGGTATCTCCGCCGCTTTGCCCAGGGCCTGCTGATAGCGCGCGAAAAGCGACTGATGAAAGGCTTCGAGCTGGCTGCCCGCATCATTTATATAGTATTCGGTGAAAACCTTGTAGCCCGCAGCCTTCAATACATGCGCCAGAGTGCTGCCCAGCACCGCTCCCCGGCCATGCCCCACATGCAGCGGGCCGGTAGGGTTGCCGCTGACGAATTCTATCTGTACTTTCTGGTTGCCCAGCTTAACGTTGCCGTAGGCCTCCCCCTCCTTGCATATGACATCCACTTGCTTGTTCAACCATTCCTTGCTTACCGTGAAATTGATGAAGCCTGGCTTGGCCGGGGTTATCTGCTCGACATCTTTGGCGGACGCAATATTCTGGATAAGGGTTTCGGCGATATCCATGGGCTTCATGCCGGTCAGGCGAGCCAGCTTCAGAGGCAGGCTGCTGGCGAAATCTCCATGCTCGGGCTTGGTCGGCCTCTCGATGGTAATCTCAGGCAGGTTGGCATCGCCCATCAGCCCTTTCTCTTTGGCCTTGATGAAGGCTTTTTCCAGTGTGTCGGTAAGCTGTTTTCTGAATGACATATGCTACCTCGCGAAAGAACCTGAAGATTGTAATACTTTTCGCATATTAAATAAACAAGAAAGCACTATTTTAATTGTTTTCTACCGTTTTGTGCCAGATTCTATCGTATTCCCTGACCAGAAGGACATGCTCCGCCTGCTTCAGGGCGGGGTCTTTTTCGAATAAAATGCGGGCTTCGCGCCGGGCCATCTCTAAAATCTTGGTATCGGACAGGCGGGCCATCTTCAAATCCGGCAGCCCGCTCTGCCGCGTACCGAAGAACTCTCCCGGGCCCCGCAACTCCAGGTCCTTTTCGGCCAGCAGGAACCCGTCGTTTATCTCCTCTATGGCCTTGAGGCGCTCCTGCCCGTATTCCGAAGGGTTCTCCGAGAGCAGTATGCAGTAGCTCTGCTTATCGCCCCGGCCTACCCTGCCCCGGAACTGGTGCAGTTGCGACAGGCCGAAGCGGTCGGCGGCTTCCACCAGCATCACAGTGGCGTTGGACACATCGATGCCAACCTCGACCACCGACGTGGATATCAGCACATCCAGATTGCCCTCCTTGAAGCTGTGCATAACCTCTTCCTTGTCACCCGCCTTCATCTTGCCGTGCAGCAGTCCCAGCCTGAGGTCGGGAAATATCTCCCTGGATAGCCGCTCGTATTCAGCGACCGCCGCCTTCACCTCGAGGTTCTCTGACTCCTCGATGAGCGGACAGATGATGAAGGCCTGCCTGCCCTCCAGAACCTGCTTGCGGATAAAATTATAGGCCCGCTGGCGGTCAGCCGGCTGGAGCCAGCGTGTCTTGATGACCTGACGCCCGGCCGGCATCTCATCTATGGTCGATATGTCCAGGTCGCCGTACAGCGTCAGGGCCAGCGTCCTCGGTATGGGTGTGGCGGTCATGACCAGCAGATGCGGGTTGAAGCCCTTCTGCCTCAAGGTAGAGCGCTGCAGAACGCCAAACCTGTGCTGTTCATCGATAATCACCAGGCCCAAGTTCTTGAACTTCACTGCCTTTTGAATCAGGGCGTGCGTCCCTATCACCAGGTTGACCTCGCCCTGCTTTATTTTGTCGTGGGTGGCCCTCTTTTCTTTGGGGCTCAGGCTGCCTGTAAGCAGGGCTATATTCAAATCGAAGGGGAATATGTCTTTGAAGTTGTAGATGTTGGACTCCCGGCTGCAGGCGGTCCCCATAGCCGAGAGCAGCTTGAACAGGGTAGAGAAATGCTGCTCCGCCAGTATCTCGGTGGGAGCCATCAGCGCCCCCTGGTAGCCGTTCTCGATGGCGGCCAGCAAAGCCAGTGTCGCCACCACCGTCTTCCCGCTGCCCACATCACCCTGCATCAGGCGTGACATGGGCACTTCCCTGCGCAGGTCGCCGCAAATTTCACTGGTCACCTTCGACTGCGCCGCCGTCATCTTAAAGGGCAGTTTGGAGATAAAGCGGCTCAGCTTCTCATCATCGACAATGAATTTGTGACCGGGCTGGTCCTCCTGCCATTCCTTCTTTTTGCTTAGCACGCCGAGCTGGAGCATGAAAAGCTCGTCGAAGGCCAGCCTCTGCCTGGCCAGGTTTTGCTCGGCATAATCGGCCGGGTAATGCGCTTTGAGGATGGCCTGGCGCAGGCTAATCAGCCCGCAACGTTCCCGTGTGGCATCGGGTAAAAAGTCGGGCAGGGCACCGGCGCATGCATCAAGGGCGGTTTTTACGATAGCCCTCACCTGCCGGGGGTAGAGGCCCTGCGTCAGGGGATAAACGGGCACCAGCCTGCCGGTATGCATCAGCTCCTTTTCCTCTATATATTCCCATTCGGGATTTTCGAACACTTTCTCGAAGTTGAACTCGCTCACCTTGCCGCTGACGGCGATGCGCGAGTTGGTCTTCAACTGCTTCGCCAGCCAAGGCTGGTTGAACCACACCGCCCGTATATTGCCAGTCTCATCTCCCAGGATGGCCTCGCTGCTCCTCATGCGGCGGCCGAGCATGATGACACGCGCCTCCCAGACATTGACAAATATGGTCTGCTCCTTGCCGAGCTCAAGCGTGGAGACCGTCCGTTTGAGGCTGAAATCCAGGAACCTCCTCGGGAAGTAGTAGAGCAGGTCCCTGACCCGGTCGACGCCCAGCTTGGAGAGCCTGCGGGCGATGTTCTCGCCGACGCCCTTGATAGCCGTCACAGGGGTATCGAGCGAAAGGCCTGTCGTGATCTTTCGCGCCGGGGCCGCAGGCTGCCTGCTTGTCTTGGGAGGACTTTTTATCTCCTCCTTACGCTTTCCACCGCCGGCTTGCTGTTGGTCCAGTTCGCCAAGCACCTTCTGTATCCATTCTCTGCGCTGAACGGTGCTTTTGGCAGAGTAGCCCACGCCGTCAAAAATCAGGGACCTCAAGCGGGCAACATGGGGAGAGGCGCTTTTGTCCGGAAGGTTTTCGGCCGTCCATCTGTGCAGGAATTTATCCAGCCCGCCGATGACTGCCCGGTCGCTGTATCCGTTGTCGGTCTCTAGTTTTAAGATAACGGTCAAAAATGAAGGCTTGCCGGTTGCTGGCGCAGTCATTTGTTACACTTGAGCGACTTCAGGTTGATAAACGAAGGGATGCGACATATCTTTGGGCAAATGCTGCCTGATCCCATCTCTAATAGATTGCATCGACGGCAAAGACATCTGTTTTTTTACCGCCTCCAAATCTGCATCCGTCTTGCCCAGTTCCTGCCGCATAGCTATCAGGATGGTGCCGGGTCCACCGTGCGCTCCCAGCGCCGGGCCCAGTTTGGCTATGGTAGGCTTGATATTGGGTAAAATGGCCTTAACCTTCTCAATGAACGAACCTATCTCATCCTCGCCCGAGCTGTGAGAAATGCCGACTTCCTCGATGTTATGTACCGATCTCACACGCTCCAGTAGGTCTTCCACGCTCTTGCTCCGGGTGCGGGCCATGCCGATGGGGCTGACCATCCCATCTTTGATAATCAGCATGGGTTTAACCGGCAGCACGGAGCCCAGTCTGCTCACGGCCGGACCCAGGCGCCCGCCTTTAGCAATGTATTTCAGGGTGTCCAGCACGCCGTAAGCGCGTATGGAAGGTATCACCTGGTTGATATGCTCCATCACCTCATGCATATTCTTTCCGGCCCTGGCGGCCCTGGCGGCGGCCATGCCCAGTAAACCGAGCGCGATGGTGACCAGGCGGGAATCGACCACCTCGATGGGGCATTTCATATCCGCTACCAGTTGCCTGCCCCTCAAAGCGGCTTCGAACGTGGCGCTGACCTTGCTGGAAAGATGGATGGATATTATGCCGTCGCTGTCGGGACAAAGTTTCTTATATACCTCAGCGAAATCGCCGGGGGAAGCCGTCGAAGTGGTTGGATAAACCGAGTCTTGTCTCAGCATTTCGAAAAACTTGCCGGGCTGTATGTCAACACCGTCGCGGTAGCTTACATCCCCGAACCTTACATATAGGGGCACGATGGTAATGTCCAGCTCTTCAGCTACATCTTTAGGTATATCGCTGCCGCTGTCGGTAACTATCTTAACCGCCATTATTTACCCTCAATGAAACATGCGGCCAGCACATGGGGGCCAACGTGTACCCCTATCACAGGGCAGACCGTGCTTCGATAAGTTTTCTCTCTGGGGTACAGATCGGCCATCCTGGCGGCCAGCGCCTCCAAATCCTCGGGCGTAGTAGCATCCTCCAGCATCAGACTCTCGATGGCATTGGCGCTTTTTACCAGGTTTATCAGGGCATCCATGGACTGTACCCTGCTCCTGGTGCGCTGCACGGGTGTTACAACTCCGTCCCTCAGCGTGAGCACCGGAGTTATTTTCAGAAGTCCTCCCAGCAGGGCCTGTGCATGGCCGATCCTGCCCCCTTTGAGCAGGTATTCGAGCGTATCGAAGACCATATAAGCATGCGCCCTCGAGCACCAGTCATTGGCCTGTGCGGCCAGGTCCGCCAGTTTGGCGCCAGCCAGGGCGGCTTTGGCAGCCTTTATGACGGGCAGTCCCAGCCCGCCGCAGGTCTGCAGTGAATCAACCACTTCGATTTTGCAAATGTCGCCCACCAGGGCCTTGGCCTGGGTGGCGCTCTCGAATGTGGCGCTCAGTTTGCTGGAGATTAGGATAGCCAGTATCTCGTCCGTCTCATGTGACAGTTTGGTGAAAAGCTCTGAGAAATAGCCCGGCGACTGGGCCGAGCTGGTGGGGTGGATCTTCGATTCCACCAGCCTTTTGTAGAACTGGTCGGGCGTGATATCCACGCCGTCGCGGTAGCTCTCGGTGCCGAAGATGACATTAAGGGGAACGATATTTATGCCGAGTTTTTTGACCACGTCCGCCGGTATGTCCGCAGTGCTGTCGGTTACAATCTTAACCATGGCTAATTCCTCCCTATCCTTATTCCAGTGACACTATATAAAAATAGTGTGGTTGTCCGCCGCTAACCATCTCTATTTGCTTCCCCGGGTATTTCTCCTTCAGCTTGTTTAGCACGATATCGGCCTGCGCGGGTGTAATATCGGCGCCGTAATAGAGCGTCACCAGCTCCACGGAATCGATGCCCGCCGTATTCAGGCTGGACATCAGCACTTCGGTGACATCATCACTGCAGGCTACCAGGTCCGTATCGTCGATGATGCCGATGGCCTGCCCCTGCTTGATTTTCATACCGTGCAACTGGGTGGAGCGCGCCGCCGTGGTGATCTCCACCGACTTGACCCCCTTGATGGAATCGCTCATGGACTTGATATTTTCTTCCAGCGTATTCTCGTAGTTGAAGGTCATCAGCGCCGTCACGCCCTGAGGCAAGGTCCGGCTGGGGATGACCTCCACCGCTTTCTGCGTTAGCTCCTTAATACGCGTTGCTGTCAAAATGATATTTTTATTGTTGGGCAATAAGATGATCTTCTGAGCATCGACGGACTCCACTGCCGCCAGGATTTCTTTGACGCTGGGATTCATGGTCTGCCCGCCCTTCACCGTTATAGCGCCCAGGCTCTCAAAGACCTTGGTCATGCCCTCGCCGAAGGCCACAGCTATCACGGCAATGTCGGACTGCAGCGCCTTCTGACGCTGCATCTCCTTGAACCCGACATGCTGGTCGTCCATATTCTGTATCTGTATTTGATGAAGCGTACCCAGGGAGGTGGCATAGGCCAGGATGCTGCCGGGGTCGTAGGTATGTATATGCACGCGCACGTTTGTCTCATCGCCGGCCACGACCAGGGAAAGCCCCCTGCCTTCCAGCTTATTTTTTATCTTCTCCGGGTCCAACGTATCGCCTTCCAGCAGGAAGTTCGTGCAGTAGCCGTAGGCCTCCTCTTCCTCTGTGGCCGTTACACCGATATGCTTGGTAGCCGTGATATTGGCGCTCACCATCTGCGGCTTCCTGAATTGAAGGTCTTCCAGTTCGCCCTTGAGGAACCTCAGGGCGCCGTCCAGTAAAATATAAAGGCCCTGTCCCCCGGCATCCACCACGCCTGCTTCCATCAGCACGGGCAGCAGGGTTGGTGTGCGGGCCACGGATTCCCTGGACTCTTTAACGGCGGCCTCAACTATCCCTATCAGGTCATCCGGATTTTTCTCGGCATATTGTTTGGCCATTACGGCGGAGTCGTGGATGACTGTTATAATGGTCCCCTCCACCGGGTTGGAAAGGCCCTCGCGCGCCGTCTTGGCAGCCTGCTCGAAGGCTTTGGCCCAATCGCCGCCGGTAAAAGTATCTTTGCCGTCGAACCCCTTGGAGAATCCGCGGAAAATCTGTGACAGTATGACGCCGGAGTTGCCTCGTGCGCCGAGCAGTGCGCCGTGTGACATGGCCTTGGCCATGACCGACGTGGTGGTGTCGGCGGCCCTGTCGGCCTCCTCAATGACAGACCGCAGCGTCAGCAGCATATTGGTGCCGG
>JBEKVW010000030.1:0-22244 GCA_049513695.1 Dehalococcoidia bacterium
GCCGGCATCTCCAGGATGCAGTATCCGGCTAATAACCGGTTTATAAGGGTCATGTGCAGCGCACGTGTTACGGAGCGCTTTATCTGGCATGCCTTCAAGCTGGGAGCGCCACTGGTGCTGCTCTCCGGCTGCCATATCGGCGATTGCCACTATATTACCGCCAACCATTCGACCCAGAGGAGGGCAGACAGGTTGTGGGACGCCATGGAAAAGCTGGGAATCAGGCCCGAAAGGTTACAGCTTGAATGGGTAAGCGCCGCCGAAGGCCCCCGCTTTGCCCAGATAATGCGAGAGCTGGAAAAGATGCGCCACACGGTGACCAGAGAAGAGATAGAATTTGCGCAGAGAGTGCTTAATGCAAGGGATAATGCGGCTTGAACCCCGGTCATTGAAGCCGGGCGGCTGATAAATATAGCGGGGGAATATAACTTGTCTAAAGAGAGCTTTAAATGCCTTCACTGTGGCCATAGTTACGAAATGGAGCCGGATGCTAAAAGTGAGATGAAGGACCGGGTTTGCCCCAAATGTAAGTCCAACAGCGTCCGTAAGATCAAAAAATAGCAGTAATAACTTTTCCTGGTAAAGGGGCCGCTATTCTACCTCGATATCTTTTATGCGCAGCTCAGTACCGCCCGTGAGCTCTATATTGGGGCTTCCGCACTTGGGACAAACATATTCATATTCCTCGACTGAGAAATCGGCGTTGCAGTTCTTGCAATATCCCGATACGGGAACCTCTTCGATGTCCAAATAAGCGCCGGCGGCGATGCTATCTTTAGCGACAATGCCGAAGCAAAAGGTAAGCTGCATGGGCACGAGACCGCGCAGCTCACCGGCAATGAGGTTGATGCGTGTAACTTTGGAAGCACCCTCCTTCTTGGCTGCTTCGACTGCTATTTCGAGGATATTCTGGGCAATGCCCATCTCATGCATGGGACAGATCACCCAGTTTTTTCTGGTGATGTTCCACCAGCCATGCTATCCATTCATCCAGCCCCGTGCCTTTAGTGCAGGAGACCTCGATGATGTCAATATCGGGATTGATCTTGCGGGCGTTGGCACGGGCTTCCTCCAGGTTGAAGTTGGTGTATTGCACCAGGTCGATTTTATTGATAAGCATCAGGGCCGACTCGTGGAACATGAGGGGGTATTTAAGTGGTTTCTCGTCCCCTTCGGTCACGCTGAGGATCATGATCTTATAGTCCTCGCCGATTATAAATTCGGCGGGGCACACCAGGTTGCCGACATTCTCGACAACCAGTATGTCTATTTTGTCTAATTGCATATGAGGCAAAGCCGAGGCCACCATATTGGCATCCAGGTGGCAGGCGGAACCTGTGGTAAGCTGTATGGCAGGGATGTTGAATTTACTGATCCGGTCTGCGTCCCTGGTGGTCTCCAGGTCTCCGACTACAACCCCGAGCCGGAGCTTGCCGGCCAGTCTTTCGGCCGTTTTCTCGAGCAGCGAAGTCTTGCCGGCACCTGGTGAGCTCATCAGGTTGAGCACCAGGTTGCGGTTCTTGCGGAACAGTTGCCTGTTTTCTTCAGCAATCCTGTCGTTGGCTTGCAATACGTCCTGCATAACATTGATCTTCATGGCTTTACCTCGATAAATATCTGCCTGCGAGTGAAGTGGCGTTTTTAAGTATACAGTTTTAATTATAGGAGTTTCAAAGAATCGGGGCGTTGATCGTACGTTGCTAAGTTGGCGGTGCTTTCCTTATAATAAACCATTACCCGATTAAAAGTAGCTTTTATTAATTGTAATTGGCGAAAGTTTAATAATGGAATCACACAACAGATTCAATCTCCCTGAACGTATTGAAGGACTTGGTCAACTGTCCTATAACCTCTGGTGGAGCTGGCATCCAGATGCCCGCGAAGTCTTCAAGGTGCTGGACAGGTCTATGTGGAAATCCTACGGGCACAACCCTGTCAAGATGTTGAAAGATATACCTTACTATCGCCTGGTAGCCCGTGCCGGTGATACCAGTTATTTGAGTCTATATGACAAGACCATGTCGGATTTCAAGACCAGTATAACATCCGGCAATACGTGGTTCGAAAGAACGCATCCCCAATGCGTGGATAAGCTAATAGCCTACTTTTCGCTCGAATTTGCCGTACATTTTTCATTGCCGCTTTATGCCGGAGGCCTGGGTGTACTGGCAGGCGACTATTGTAAGGAGGCCAGTGACCTGGGGCTTCCACTGGTTGGGGTGGGTTTAATGTACCCACAGGGCTATTTTCACCAGTATATATCGCAGGATGGCTGGCAAAGCGAGGTATACGACCAGATCGATTTCAATGAGGTAGCTGTCTCGCGCGTCGTCACACCCGACGGAAAACCGCTGACGGTGACTGTTCCCCTGGACAATGTATCGATCCATGTTGCGGCCTGGGTGCTGAATCTGGGCCGTGTTAAGCTCTATTTGCTTGATACCAACCTCGATGAGAATCCAATGTCCTACCGAAATCTGTCTGCGAGGTTGTATGGCGGTGACCGTGAGATACGTCTCTTGCAGGAGCTCGTGATAGGTATAGGTGGGGTTAGGGTACTGAGGGCGCTCGGTTTGAACCCTAGTGTCTGGCATGCCAACGAAGGCCATACCACCTTTATGTTCATGGAGCGCATCCGGGAAATGGTACAGAACGGCGTGGCACTGGAAGAAGCTATTCGTACAGTACAGCAAACCTCGGTATTCACGACGCATACGCCTGTTCCGGCTGGTAATGATACTTTCGCGCCGGAGCTCATAGATAAGTATTTCCATAATTACTGGGGCCAGTTGAAAATGGAACGTGACCAGTTCTTGAAGATGGGGATGATCGGTGATCCCGGCGAGCCTTTTAATATGACTGTCCTGGGCTTAAAGCTGGCGGGGTTCAGGAACGGCGTCAGCAAACTTCACGGCGAGGTTTGCAGGAAGATGTGGCACGGCCTGTGGCCGGACGTGGAAGAGGACGATGTGCCCATCGAATCGATCACGAACGGGGTCCACGAGCGGACCTGGATAGCCCCGCAGTACCAGTTGCTTTTCCGACAATACATGGGTAATGACTGGATGAAACACCAGGACGATCCCGATATGTGGCAAAACGTGCACCTTATCCCCGATGAGTCCCTTTGGGGTATGCACCGCTGGCTGAAATCCAAGCTGATTAATTCCGTGCTATACAGGGCCCGCCGCAGGTGGGTGCGAGACAGGGTGGCGCCCATCCAACCGCTGGCAATGGGGGCATTGCTGGATAATGACGCCTTGACCATCGGCTTTTGCAGGCGTTTTACCGGGTATAAAAGGGCGAACTTGATCCTCAGGGATACGTCCAGGCTTAAGAAGATATTAAACCGCAACCTTCAACCCGTGCAGATAATTTTCGCAGGAAAAGCACATCCTAATGACGAAGACGGAAAGAAGTTGATACAGCAAATATACAATCTGGCCAAGGATCCCGATTTCGGCGGCAGAATCGCTTTCATTGAAGATTATGATATGCATTTGGCTCGTGACATCGTATGTGGCGTGGACGTCTGGCTTAACACACCGCGCTCGTTGATGGAGGCCAGCGGCACTAGCGGCCAGAAAGCTTCTGCCAACGGTGTATTAAATTTGAGCGTGCTCGACGGCTGGTGGTTCGAGGGTTACAATGGGGAAAATGGGTGGGCTGTTGAGGAGAAAGGCAGTGGAGACACTGAGGCCACCGATAATCAAACTGCCAAATCGATCTATGATTTACTGGAGGAACAGATAATTCCATTGTATTATGAGAGAGACGCCGAGGGCCTGCCTCGCGGATGGATAAGGATGATGAAGGAAACTATGCGCTCCAACAATCCTCTATTTAATACTTCCCGAATGGCCAAGGAGTACACGGAGCGTTTTTACCTTAAGGCTATACATGACCAGCATAAATAAAGCAGGATAAAAAGTTATAATTATCATTGTGGGGTTGCGTGGGCCGTTTATTACAGTATAATATGTGCTAAATTGTTTATACTTTGATCTGATAGCTTAACATAATGGCAATTAAAAAGATTGGTCTGTTAACCAGCGGTGGAGATGCGCCGGGCATGAATGCCGCCATCAGGGCTATCGTGCGAGGTGCAGCTTATCACGGCATTGAAGTTGTGGGTATCCGCAGGGGATTTGCCGGTCTAATCGGTCGCGATTTTCAGAAGTTCAACAGGCGTTCGGTAGCCAATATCATTCAGAAGGGTGGCACGATACTGGAAACATCTCGCTGCAATGATATGTACTCTGTTGAGGGAAGAAAGAAAGCCATTGATGCTTTGAAGGGAGAGGGCATAGATGGATGTGTGGTAGTAGGAGGTGACGGGTCGTTCCAGGCGGCATCTTTAATGTGTCAAGAGAGCAATATCGCCTTTATCGGCGTCCCGGGCACTATCGACAATGATATATGGGGCACTGACTATACCATCGGTTACCAGACAGCGGTCAACACGGCTTTGGACGCTATAGACCGCATTCGCGATACAGCCAGCGCTTTCGAGAGGGTTTTCTTCGTGGAGGTCATGGGCCGGAAGTCGGGATTCCTGGCAGTTGCCGTGGGACTGGCCGGCGGTGCGGAACAAATCATTATTCCTGAAATTAAAATGGACATGGAGAAGCTTTGCCATAATTTGAGGGAAAGCTTCAAGCGCGGGAAGAGGAGCAGCATCATAGTGGTCGCCGAAGGCAACCAGGTGGAAGATTCCATTAATATGGCCAAATATGTCGAGTTGAGATTGAAAATAGAATGCAGGCTTTGTACCCTAGGACATATACAAAGGGGAGGCTCGCCGACGGCAAGGGACAGAATACTTGCCAGCTTCCTGGGAATTGCAGCCGTAGATGCACTTCTGGAAGGAAAGAGCGATGAGGCGGTGGGTGAGGTGAAAGGCAGGATAGTCCTTACTCCGTTCAAGGAAACATGGGAAAAGAAAAAAGAGATAGACCGTCGTTTTCTCAAAATTATGCCGATACTATCCTCTTAGAGTCGAATTGTGCTTGTAGTAATTTCCCATTCCGGGGCGGTTGTTGTAAATCACCAGTTTTATATAAAGGTTAAATATGTCCGATTCTTTCAGGAGGTTTATCCATGGAAATAGTTAAATGGTTCGAGGACTTGGGTAAAGCTGATGTAAACAAAGCGGGCGGCAAGGGCGCTAACCTGGGCGAGCTGGTCAAAGCCGGGCTTCCGGTGCCTCCGGGTTATGTGATCACTGCGCAGGCGTACCTGCTTTTCACGACCGAGAGCGGTCTCTCGCAAAAAATATCCCACGCTATCGAAGGTCTGGATGTCGATGACACGTTGGCGCTGCAGGCTAAAGCCAAAGAGATACAGGATATGATAACCAATGCAGACATGCCTTCCGTTATTAAGAGCGAGATTATAAAGGCATATGAAGAGCTTTCGAAAAGGGACTCTGTTAAGGCGCAGTTTGTTGCCGTAAGGTCCTCGGCTACTATGGAAGATTCTGAGCAGGCCTCTTTTGCGGGTATGAATGCCACCTTTTTAAATGTGCATGGAAAAGAGGATCTGATCAGGAAAGTGAAGGAATGCTGGGCGTCCTTATACGGCGCCAGGGTTGTATTTTACCGGTCTAAAAAAGAGTTTCTGGATGAGCCTGTTATTGCCGTAGTTGTCCAGAAAATGGTCAATTCGGACAAAGCAGGCGTGATGTTTACGGCTAATCCCAGCAACAAGAATTTGGCCAGCCTGGTAATAGAAGGCGCATTCGGACTGGGTGAAGTGGTGGTAGGAGGGCAGGTATCGCCCGATTACTATGAAGTGGAGAAATCGACTCTCAAAGTCAAAGATGCGAGGGTATCCCACAAGAATTTCAAAATCATACGTGATGACAAAGGGCAGAACCTGGAAGTTAAACTGTCCAAGAAAGAAGCGGAAGAGCAGGTGCTGAGCGAAGCCGAAGTGCAGGAGCTGACCAATCTGGGCCTCAAGATCGAAGAGCACTACGGCAGTCCCCAGGATACTGAATGGGCCATCGAAGGCAGCAAGATCTATATGGTACAGTCCAGACCCATAACAACTTTGCTCAAGACCTCTGAAGAGGTCCCGGAAGAAGAAGGTAAGGAGCTGATCAGGGGGCTTGGCGCAAGCCCCGGCAGGGGAAGTGGTGAGGTGCGCGTACTTACTTCTCCAACACAGGATAACGGTTTCGAGAGTGGTGACGTACTGGTAGCGGAAATGACGACGCCCGACTGGGTGCCGCTGATGAAAAAAGCGTCGGCCATCGTCACTGACGGCGGCGGGGTGACCTGCCATGCGGCCATCGTATCTCGCGAGATGGGCCTTCCCTGCGTGGTAGGTACCAGGAATGCCACTAAAGTCTTAAAGGACAAATTGCTGGTCACCGTAGATGGCACTCATGGAATTGTATATGAAGGAAAATTGAAGGAAAAGAATAAGAGCGCGGAAGAGGTGGCCATGGCTGTTATGCCCCGGCCCGCTCCCCTGGTCACTGCAACCAAGCTGTACGTTAACCTGGCTATGCCTTACGAAGCGGAAAGGATTGCCAAAGAGGACGTTGACGGCGTCGGATTGCTCAGGGCCGAGTTCATGGTAATAGATGCGTGTGATGGCGTGCATCCTCGACAACTCATGGAAGACGGCAAAAGTCACCAGTTCATCGACTCTATGGTCAGGAACCTGCGTATTTTCACCCGTGCATTTTATCCCAGGCCTGTGATTTACAGGGCCATCGATTTCAGGACCAATGAGTTCCGTAACCTGCGCGGCGGTGATAAATTCGAGCCGGTGGAACAAAACCCTATGATAGGCTTCCGCGGTTGTTACAGGTATGTGATAAATCCCGATCTGTTTGAACTTGAGCTCAAAGTGCTGGCCAAGGTAAGGGAACAGGATAAAAACCTGCACCTCATGATACCCTTTGTCAGAACGCTCTGGGAATTCAAAAAATGCAAGCAGTTGATCGATAAGAGCGAGCTGGCCGATGACAGGGAGATGGAATTGTGGGTTATGGCCGAGGTGCCCTCGGTGGTTTACTGGTTGGAAGATTACGTTAAGGCGGGCATAAGCGGCGTATCCATCGGCTCCAACGATCTCACCCAGCTGGTACTGGGCGTGGACAGGGACAGCGAAGTGTGCGCCCCGCTGTATGATGAAAGGGACAAGGCTGTCCTCGATGCTATCAGACAGATCATAGGCACCTGCCGTAGAATGGGAATTACTTGCTCGATTTGCGGGCAGGCGCGGTAAACCCCGACGTCATTAACATAACCAGGCACAATGTGGCGGCTGCCGAACAGCGCATGGTGCTTAAAATGATGCGCAAAATTAATTCCGGAACTTAACGAATCCATAATTTGAGGGCAACATACAGCAGGACGACTGCCCGCTGGAATGGTGGTTGTCCTGTTGTTATTATATCTCCGCAATAACAATTATCTTGCGCCCGCGTCGAAAGCCAACTAAGATTAACAAGGGGGATTTCGTCCGGCCTGAACAACTGAAATGAACAATATCCGTAATTTTTGCATTATCGCCCATATCGACCACGGGAAGTCCACCTTGGCCGACAGAATACTTGAGATCACAGGGCTAATCAGGAAAGCCAGCATGGAGCAAATGCTGGACAGCATGGACTTGGAACGTGAGAGGGGCATAACCATCAAAGCCAAGTCCGTGAGGATCCCCTATAAATCGGCCGGAGGCCAGGAGTTCATATTGAATTTGATTGATACTCCGGGCCATGTCGACTTTAATTACGAGGTGTCACGAAGCCTTAACGCCTGCGAGGGAGCCGTACTGCTGGTGGACGCATCGCAGGGAGTCGAAGCGCAAACCATCGCCAACGCCAACCTTGCACTCGATGCCGGCCTGAAAATAATACCTGTCATCAATAAAATCGATCTGCCTAATGCCATGGTGGACGACTGCAGCCTGCAGCTATACTCGATGCTGGGACTGCATATCGAAGATATCTTGCATGTGTCAGCCAAAGACGGTACCGGCGTGCTGGAGTTGCTGGAGGCTATTGTGGATAGGATTCCGCCTCCGCAGGGCAGCGCATCCGACCCGCTGAAATGCCTGATATTCGATTCCTTTTATGATGCGTATCGGGGTGTGATTCCGCACCTGCGTGTTTTTACGGGCATGCTAAAAGCAGGCGATAAAATCATGGTGAAATCCACGGAGAAGGTCTTCGAGGTGGAAGAGGTGGGGCATTTCAGCCTGGGGCTGGCGCAGGCGGCCATTTTGAGCGCCGGTGATGTAGGATACGCCGTAGCGCTTATAAGGGATGCCGGTGAAATCCATGTCGGTGATACGGTGATATCGGCCGATCACCCGGAAGTTCAGGCCATCCCAGGGTTTAGGATGTCGCAGCCCATGGTTTATTGCGGCGTTTATCCTATAATCACCAGCGATTACGCCAGGCTGGGAGCAGCGCTGGAGAAATTTAAGCTTAATGACTCGTCAATTACTTTTGAAAAAGAAACTTCGGCTGCCCTGGGCTATGGTTACCGCATGGGTTTCCTGGGCCTGCTGCATATGGAAATTGCCCTGGAGAGGCTGAAACGCGAATACGAACAGGATATTATTGCCACCATGCCTTCCGTCATATACAAAGTGGTCACTAAAAATGGCGAAATACAGATGCTGGATAACCCTTCAAAATTTCCCCCTGAAGGCCAGATCGACCACATAGAAGAACCCATGATCCGTGCCCGGGTGATCGTCCCGACGGGCTTTGTAGGACCATGTATGGAGCTGGCCGAAGCCAAGCGGGGCTCGATGGTTGGTATTGAGCACCCTGACGACAAACGGGCCACACTGGTCTACGATCTGCCGCTGGCTGAGATGATAACCGATTTTTACGACAGGTTGAAGAGCGTGAGCCGCGGCTACGCCAGCATGGACTACGAGATGAACGGCTACCGCTCCGCAGACCTGGTAAAAGTGGACATACTGGTCAATAACAGCGCCGTAGATGCTCTGTCTTATATATCGCCCAAAGAAGGGGCTTCTATCAGAGGCAGGGCCCTGATATATAAGTTGAGCAAGGTAATTCCCAGGCACCAGTTCAAGATACCTCTCCAGGCAGCTATAGGCTCACAGGTAATAGCCAGGGCGGATATCTTCCCCATGAGAAAGGACGTAATCGCCAAATGCTATGGAGGCGATATCACCCGCAAAAGGAAGCTGCTGGAGAAGCAGAAAGAAGGCAAGAAGAAAATGAAGATGGTGGGCTTTGTGGAAGTGCCGCAGGAAGCTTTCCTATCCCTGATGAAAATAGAGGAGTAGATATCCACATGCCGGGGCTTTATATCCATATCCCTTTCTGCATCAGCAAATGTCGTTATTGCGATTTCTATTCGCTGGCGGGAAATGACGATCTGATAGACCGTTACGTGTCCGCGGTGGTACGGGAATCGGAGAAGTACGATGGCATGTCATTTGAGACCCTCTACATAGGTGGCGGAACGCCCAGCCTGCTGGGGGCACGAAGATTGGCTAGGCTCATGGAAGGCCTGCACAGTCATTTAGGTTTCGATCGCCTGGTGGAAGCCACCATCGAGGCCAATCCCGAATCAGCCGATGGGGATTTTCTGAAGACAGTGTGGAGCATGGGATTCAACAGGATTTCCGTTGGGGTGCAGTCCCTCGATGATGATGAACTTAAGAAATCCGGGCGGGTACACAGCAGCGCACAGGCCCTAAAAGCAATCGACTTTGCCTTTAAATGCGGTATTGATAATGTTTCAGCCGATATAATCATCGGGCTTCCCGGGCAGACGAGGGAAAGCCTGGATAACACATTGCGGAAACTTGGTGGGATGGCGCTGACACATATCTCGGTCTACTGCCTATCTATAGAGGAAGGGACAGCCTTCGCAGCTTGCCCTCCTGGCTATTTGCCCGACGATGAATTCCAGGCACTGATGTATGGGTATGTGTCCGGCTTGTTGAAGGGGCACGGATTTATTCACTATGAGATTTCCAATTTTGCCCTGCCGAGTAAGGAATGTTTACATAATCTCAATTACTGGAGGGGTGGTGAATATATTGGCCTGGGACCGTCGGCCGCGTCCCATGTTGATGGAAGGCGGTGGAAAAACGCCTCAAATCTGAAGGCATATATCGATGATCCGGCTATTGCTGGGTTCGATGAGGATATCGTCGATGCAGAGACTAGAATGGCGGAGGAGGCCATGCTGCGACTGCGGCTGCTCGAAGAGGGTTTGGATATAGCACAGCTAACCAGGCGATATGGTTTCAGGGAGTCGACAGGGCTTGAAGAGCGGCTTAAAAATTTAGCCGGGCAAAAGATGCTGGTTAAGAGAGGGAAAAAGTATAGACTGGCGCCCGGCAGCGTTCTTACATCCAGCCGTGTCTTTGTGGACGTAATTAATTGACTGCTATCACCAGATGCCGGGTATGAGGGCTTTACGGCTGGCTGGGTAATCAGGAAACTGCTGATGGTACCAGGCATGGTGTGACCTGGCTCGTGGAGCGAGGTTGGCAATGGTCCAGAGCGCAAAGCTGAGCCCGGCCAGTGACCAGGTCGATAAAGCCCATCCCAGCCACACCAGGATCTCCCCGAAGTAGTTAGGACAGGATACATAGTTGTACAGGCTGCCCCGCGGTATGCTATATCCCTTCTCGCCGGGTTTCCTCAATTTGCTCAATGTGAAGTCGGCCTGCCTGTTGATGATAAAACCACATATGAAGATGAACGCTCCTATGATAAAACGGGGGTCGGCCAGCCATTGGTTGGAATATCCCCCCGACAAGGTGAAAACGTAGTATCCATTCAGTGAGGCATTGACCAGGTTGAAGAAAATGCCCAGCAGCACTACCGATAAAGGCATTTTATCATTGGGATTTTTCAGGCTGAATGGGTAAATAAAGGCGCGATGAATATAATGTGCTTCCCAGAGCAGCAAGAAAATCACCGTTGGGATAGACAGTGAGACCTTACCCAGGATAAAGCATAGAGCGAATATTATTGGAGACCAGGCTTCCATGATAATCCAGGCCAGCCTGCTGTCCAGTGCGGGCCCCCAGCCTTTCCTCATGTGCCGACCGTAAGGGGCAACGATGAAAAACAGGCTGATGAAAATCGCCGCCGATAACATCAGCCATGTTATCAAGACAATGTAATATATTCGTTCCACAGGCATAAAAACTTACGTAACTATCCCTTCAAAGCAAGTAAACAATAAATTAAGTAGGCAAAGCCTAAAATCACAAAAATAAGGCCGTACCATTTCATGAATTTAGCTCTACTCTGTTTTTTCTGTTCTGGTGCTGCCAGATAATTACCTAGATAGGTCATTACTGCTCCGATACCAATCACGACTAATGCTATGCCTATCAATACTAACCGATAGATTATATTCGTATCCATCCTGATTGCCCCCTGTTTGAGAATCTGATCACACACCAGTATAATTGCGAAAATTTAAATATCCAGGTATCCGTTGTCTTTGAACCACTGGACTGTGTCTGCAATGGTCTGCCGTATTGGCCGTGGACTGTAACCCAGTTCACGGGTAGCCTTGTCGTGGAGGATATGATGATTGCTCACCAGTGCTTTTAAGGAAGCTCTGGTGAAAATCGGCCTTGCCCCCACCAAACGTGAGGAAAACGTTACAATGGGGGAACATGCATGTGCCACTGACATAGGACATACCAGGCTCGGAGCTTTCTTGCCCATTATCCCGGCGACTATGTCTGCCACTTCCTTGACCGACAGCCATTCTCCGGACAGCAAATAATTGGAACCTGCCGGCGCTATCTCTTCCGCCTTTATGGCACAATCGACAACATCCCTTGCATCCACCCAGTCAAAACCTCCTTCAATGAGCACCGGCAACTTGCCCCTGGCCATTTGAAGAAGCGCCAGACCGAAATGCGAAGGCCTATAGTCGTAGGGTCCAACCACTGCGGTCGGGTTGATGATAATGGCATTAAGCCCGTCATCAATCGCCTTACGTACTATTTTTTCGCCAGCGGCTTTAGAGCGATCGTAAGGGGGAGCCTTGGTGGAATTCACATGCGGACGCGACTCGTCGACAGGTTCGTTAAATGGTTCTTGGCATAGGGCATGAATTGAACTGAAATGCACCAGCCGCCTGACTCCGCTGCGGCGGCAGGCTTCCACGACATTGGCTGTTCCCATGACGTTGACCTCCGAACAGCGTGGCCAATCGTCCATCATCAGCGAGATATGAGCGGCCAGATGATAGACGACATCTGCACCTTCAAACGCTTCGCCCAGAGAATTTATATTGCCGACATCACCTTTGGAGTACTCGACCTTCAGGCCTTCCAGTCCCCTGTCGCTGATATGCGACAGCGCGCGCACCTGTCTGCCTTTTGAAATAAGGGCACGTATAAGATTAATACCCAGATGCCCCGACGCCCCGGTTACAACTGTTTTCATAAGGACCAAATGACCTGGCTAACAACGAAGGTCACGACAGTTTAAATACCATACGATAGCTTTGTCAAATAGTGCCAGTTTAATCGTCGCGTATATCCTTAAGTATTGATAATGAGGTGACCTGTTGATATGATAAGTTACATGTCGGAGAGACCGGTTGTTACCCTGGATGAAGTCTTTAGTCCGCGAAGCGTTGCTATTGTAGGCGCTTCACCGGATGCGCTGTCTTTTGCGACCTTCGCCGTGATTTCCCTCATCGATGCCGGTTTCCCGGCTATTTATCCGGTCAATCCCAATCACAGAGAAGCATACGGGTTGCCATGCTTTCCATCTGTGTCGGCTATACCCGGCCCGGTGGACCATGTTGTCGTATGCATACCTGCCGAGAAGTCGCTGGAGCTGCTGGACGACTGCGCAGCAAAGCATGTAAAGTCCGTGCATTTCTTTTCCGCGGGTTTCAGCGAGAGCGGGGAGAAAGCACGGGCCGACCTTGAAATGCAGATGCTCAAGAAAGCCAGAGCGGGTAGGTTCCGTATTATCGGTCCGAATTGCACAGGGCTTTTCATCCCTAAAGCACGATTTACCCTGGCCACAAGGATGCCCATGACGCCGGGTGGCATTGCCTTTATGTCTCAAAGCGGAGGCCATTCGCAGGATTTGCCTTTGCACTCTGGACCGAGGGGGCTGACGTTCAGCAAGGTGATTAGCTATGGCAATGCGCTGGATATTGACGAATGCGAATTGCTAGAATATTTTACTGCCGACCCGGAGACAAAAATCATAGCTATATATATAGAAGGCGTGAAAGAAGGCTACCGTTTCCGCGGCATTCTTGAGAAAGCGGCTGCCAGGAAGCCGGTCGTAATATATAAAGGTGGTATCACTGAGGCAGGCTTGCGGACAACTATGAGCCATACTGCCAGCATGACTTCTTCGGTCAAGGTCTTCGAAGCCCTCTGCCGTCAGGCTAACTCTATACAGGTCACAGACGTCCAGGAAATGATAGATGCCCTGGTGGCTTTACGTTTTGCCACTCCATATCCCAGGGGTAGAAACATCGCCATCCTGGGTGTTGGGGGTGGGCCGAGCGTAGAGGCCGGAGATCACATGGAGGCTGCCGGATTGCAGCTACCCGGCTTCTCTGAAGCAGTGCGGGAAGAGTTGAGGGGTTTCCTGCCTGGCGCCGGGGCTATCTTCACCAACCCGCTTGATGCTACCAACCTGATCTTTCCCGAAGCTATTTACCGGACGGTCAAAGTGCTCGGCAAATCACCCGCCGATATGATAATGTATCATATGGGGTTCCATCCTGTAACCCGATGGGGAACAGGCCTTATCTCCAGCGATATGTTTTTAAAACCCGCTGTAGATGCTTTGTACAGGGCGCATGAGGAATCGCAAAAACCGGTATTGCTGGCGTTGGGTCCGGTGTCGGACATGCCGGCCATGGAAGAGTTTCTAAAGGTACAGGCAGCATTTGTCGGAGCAGGCTTGCCTGTCTTCCGCTCAATAGAAAAAGCTGCCCTGGCTATGGCCAGGGCTGTTGCTTGGTACAATAAATTTTCGCCCATTTATAAGTAGGAGCAGCAATGCCTGAAATAGAAAAACATAATGGAATCGATACCACTAAAGATTTAAAGAGCCCGATGATGCCACAGGTAGAAGAGTTGACTGAGACCATCGCCAATCTGGACGGTTCCCTGACTCATCTAAAAAAACTCAACACAGTGATCAAAGAAGTACAGGCCTTAATGGACACAGTTGCTGATAAAAGCAGAGAAGGCGTCGTACTTTTTCAAGATAATAAGTTTGTCTGGGTAAACAAGGCTGCCTGCGTGATATCGGGTTATACATTCGATGAAATGCTGGCATTATCCGTTCCTGATATCACGTTGCCCAGTCATCGCGATAAGCTTATGGCAAGAATTAATATGCTGCTGGCGGGCGACCCCATTCCTACGCCGCAAGAATGGCCGGTATACAGAAAGGACAGGATGGTCAGGTATGTCAGGATCTTCTCTTACCGTGTAATCTACAGAGAAAAACCGGCTATCCTCTCAATTTACTATGACATAACAGAAAGTAAAAAAATATTGGATGAGTCAGTGATGCGTGCCCAGATATTGGATTCGATTAACGACCATGTTATCCTGGTCGATATGTCTGGCAGGATCGCATATGTAAATGATGCCGTATGCGACTCGATGGGATATGCAAAAGATGAGCTTATAAACTCCGATGTGCTCGAGCTTATTGCGCCTGATCTTAGAAAGAAGTTCAATATACGCATGAAACAGATCTCAGAACACAAAGAGGCCAGATACAAGACTATTCTCATTCGAAAGGATAACTCGCGAATCCATATAGAAGTCAGGGCCAAGATCATCAGGCAGGGCGGAAAACAGTTCGTACTTGGCGTTGCCAGGGAAAATCCAGAGGATGACATCGGGATGGAGAGCGTCTAAACCTTTGTGCTGAGCCTATATCGAAAAGCTAAGGAAACTGAAACTAAAACTGAAACTAAAACTAAAACTGAAACTAAAACTTGTACATCCATTATGGATACATACACCGGCCCTGCTTGTTTTGGCAATCGCCATTGTGTTTACGGTCCACGCAATGCCTTTTCCCGGTCAGGCCCCTGTGCATTTTGATCTAAGCGGTCAGCCCGATGGGTACGGGTCTCCGCTTGTTAATTCGATTTTGTTGCTGGGTTTGTCTGCGGGATTCCTGCTGCTCTCAACCTGTCTAGATGAGTTGTGGGCCCGCCAGGAGAAGAAAAAGACCTTCAACTGGATATCGCTATTTGACGAGCTGGCGATCGGTGATCTCTGTGGTATACAAATAGCCTATATTGATATGCTCGCCTCGCCTAATAGAGAATTTCCTTTTCCATGGGTGATACTTGCGATAACCTGCGGGGGAGCTACATTACTGGCTGCCGTGCTGGAGCTTGTCAGGCCTTACCGGCACTTCGAAAAAAACAGGGTCAGTGAAGACATAAGCGCATTTAAAGATGAAATCGCCGGCCTGATGAAAAGGGGGCAACCTGTGGCGTACAGGGAATCGCAAAATCCTGCTTATGCGAGCGCCCTGGCCATTATAGTTGCCCTTGTTATGTTTGTATCGGCCTATTTTGTCTGGCCCGTAATTCCCTGGCTGGCAATCCTGCTAGGGATCATAGGGATTAGCTTCCTTCTGACTTACGGCGGGTTTCGTACCATAGTGACCAGAAATATGATATCGGTTAAGATGGGAATCATGGGTATACAGTTACTCAGATTAAAAACAGCGGAGATAGTTTCGCTGGAAGTGCTCACATTCTCGCCTTTACACGATTTCGGAGGATATGGCATACGTTTTAATGCTGAGATGCACGCCTACTATCTCAAGGGGGACCGGGGTGTAAAGATCGGTATGGCAGGCGGTAAAAAATATCTCATCGGTTCCGACCGGCCGGAACGTCTGGCCACTGTTATCAGTACGGTAACAGGTCAATCTTATTAAAAGTGTATATAGCCACTTATTCGACGCAATAACCAGCCTCTACGTAACGGCTGCTTTCCGGCAAGCTGCATCAAATTGTTCGGAGGTTATCTTAACAGGTTGTCTAGCTAATCTATTTCTTTTTAGCCGCGACCTTGGCCTTCTTTACCTTCATGGGTTTGCCGCAACAGATGATATCGCAGACGTCCGCGCAGCCGCAGGTTTCATTTACAGTGACCAGCAGGCCGCAGACTCCGCACACATAGGAATCACCCCTGTGGGTCCTGATAGCAGCCGCCTTTTTTTTGGCTGCTACCGCCTTTTTCTTGGGCGCAACTTTCTTGGCCACAACTTTCTTGGTCGCAACCGACTTTTTTACTGCCATACTTTTGCACCTCCGTATTCGCTATTACCTTGATAATAAACTATATTTATAATAACTTCAATATGGGCCGGCGGAGCAAAATTGCATTATTCCAGTTCAATTTATAGAATTTTAAAGGGGTATGTAAAAGGGTGAAAGTGAAGGTTGACAGGTCGTTATGTACCGGAGTGGGAAATTGTGTGGCCATGGCTCCAACGGTCTTCAAGTTGGACAAAAATAATAAAGCTATTGTATTGGAAGTTGACAGCGTTGACAGCCAGACGTTAATGGATGCGGCCGAAAGTTGCCCGGTCAATGCTATTATCATCGAAGACGACGATGGCAACCAGATTTACCCCTGATCAAGCGGGCATATTACTAAAGGAGGAAGATAACAATGGCTAAAAAACAAGGACCGGTCACCAAGTCATCCAGGGCACTATTAACCATGTTGAACCGGGCTATTGCCAGGGAAATGCAAGTAGCGGTACAGTACATGTGGCAGCATGTACAATGGGCCGGGGTAAAGGGTTTTGCTGTTCACGATGCGCTGAAATCCATCGCCATAGCGGAGATGAAGCATGCCGAATCTATCGCAGAACGGCTGTTTTACCTCGGCGAAATCCCGACCACCAAACCGGACCCCATTTTTGTTGGCACGACGCTCAAAGAAATGATCACTAACGATGTGGCGGCTGAGGTGACGGCGATCAAAATGTATAAAGATATTATCAAAATGGCCTTCAAAGAGGGCGATGAGACGACAGCCCAACTCTTCCGGGAGATACTGGAGCAGGAAGAGGAGCACCACGACACCTTCACTACCCTGCTCGAAGACCTTTAACAGTAAGATTATTTTATTAAGGCGGCAACCAAACTTGCCATGTTCATCAGGCAGCACCTCCGGCGGGTTGCTTTGGTTTTAGTCTGTCAATTGGTGTGGCCCTGCTTTAAGGGGGCTGTTCAAATCATTTGTGGTTGAAGGCTTGTTTAACCAGGGCCCATACGGGTGAGTCCGATCCTTCATAACCCAGGGCCCAGAAGCCGGCGCCTGCTATATTGGTAGCATTGACGTAGTTGAATTTTAAGGCCAGTGATTCGGTATCCTCGTACCAGCATTGATGCCAGATGCTCTCGGACTGGTATCTATACCAGGGAGTATGTGAACTGGCATCCCACAGCCTGCCGTAGCCTCTGGCATTAGTCACAGCCGAATACATGGTAACTATATCCCCTTCGCCACTGGTTTTGGCCCCGGGTTCAGATGACGCACAGGCCCAATCGTAACCATAAAATGGCAGCCCCAAAATCAATTTGTCTGCAGGGTACCATTTTTTCAGCATGTCTATTGATTTATTGACATCAAACTGCCGGGAGTCATCGAAGGGCGAAATAGCGCCGGTCTCAGGGGCTTTAGACCAGTGGTATTCGTATCCCATTAGAAATACGGCATCTGTATAATCTGCCAGGGCATGGTTCCTGTAGACATTTTCCACATTGCCGGTCACACAAAAAGATATATGATAGTCCGGGTTGGCCGTTTTGAGTTTATTATTCAGGAGCAGCATCAGGTTCTGCATGAGTACCGTATTAGATCCGCCGGTCAGGGGATTGGTATCCGTTACCTCTTCAAAATCCATACAAACACCGTCGGCCCCATAGTCCTGCAATTTGTTGACTATTGCATCCACAAGGTCGTCCCCATGATAGGCAAGGATTGAATCCTGGGCGGTGCGGTCGAAACATGCGACGGTCAGGGTAACCTTAACATTTTGAGAATGGGCTTTTTCCCGGATGTAATAGTAAGCCGGGCCTATGTACTGGGTATCCAGCCCGCCATTGGCGGTAGCGTCTATGGAAAAATAGCTGACATGAGTCAGGCCACTCCAATCCGGTTGGTAAGATCCCGGATCAGTCCAGTAAGGCCAGAATCCGTATAGATATTTTATTTCATGTTTATACCAGGGGAATGAAGAACAGCCGACCAGTCCCGACGAAGCAAACAATAGTGCAATAAAGGTGAGAAAAACAATTCTTTTCATCAAGCCCTATTATTAATCAAACACGAATCAGGAGCAATTTATGCCGTTTACACATGCGCAGGTTGAAAGGTCAGTATCGTAGGACCACCGATCGCTATTGTTGAATTTTGACCTGGCTGCCATTCATTATCGGGGCGTATCTGTAAGAGCCCCCGTAGGTTATCTTTGACATGGCCGTTTTAATCTGCGGGACGTCCATAATCCCACTAATTATCCACACCAATTTTACCTGCTTATTAGCTGTAAGCCTGGTTAAGATGGGTTCAAAGTCCTGCGTGCCCTGGCTGTAATATTCTATCGGACCGATTTCCATGTTTTCTTGGAGAGTATGCTGTTTCATGCTTTCCAGGGAGGTTTTGGCGGTGGCAGTATCAAGGACTAAAAATGCGGCGTAGTCCTTATTGGGATCATAGGTTATTTTTGGCTGGAAAAATGAACAGGATGATACTATAAGAGATATCAACACAAGAGAATATGCTACACAGATTGCCGTTCGTTTGCGCATTTATTTAATATTCCTTTATTAAAGGCCCTGCCTTAGTGGCCTTCAATCTCATTACCATTCTGATCCGTGAGATAAACATCAAAATTAACCGATCCTGTAGCCGTATGGCCCAGATTGTCGCTTATCTGAACGTTTACCGTATATTGCCCCGGGACTCCCGGCGGTAACCAGCCTACCCGGCTGGCTGTCCCATCTGCAATGCCATCGCCGAAAAGCTTGCCCACCGGCGCAGACCATACTATTGTTATCTGGTTCGGGTCTGAGTTGGGGAAAGTACATTGTATATCTGTAACGGTGTCATACCTCACCCGCTTGGAGACCGTTACCGGGCCTGGGGAAGGCAATAGAAATTTTAAATAAATGGTGCTATCTTCAACAGGCTCATTTCGCAGTGGATAGGGTGTTACTTTGAAGATCCTGCTTTGTGTCGCCTGAGCTCCAACTTCATTGGTTACTTTAACGGTTACGGTGTAATCTCCGACGGCACTCGGCGCCGTCCAGGTTACCTGAGACCCCTGGCCTTCCAGTGTTCCGTTGTCGACTGACCAGCTGTAGGTCAGCTTGGTGCTCTGCGGGTCCCTGGCCACGCAGGTCAGCGTACCTTTGGATGAAGGGGCCCATTCCAGGGTGCCTGCTATCCCCTTGATGATCGGGGGTTGCGCTGCCGGTTGCGAGGCCGTTTCATTGTCTGTGGGAGGTGTTGCGGCTGGCTGTGGTGCAGCGGAGCAGGCAGTTGCCAATAATATAAAAGCCACTGTAATAGGTAATAGAAGGGCGCACAATTTATTCATATTAATTCCTTTTTGTTTGATGTAGTGTAAGAAAATTCGTCTCATCATGTCAAAGTCTGATCATCCGCCAGCGTATACTTCCATACGTATAACTGAGATATCGTTATTTGGTTGCAGAAATATTCTGCAAACTAATTTTCCAGGACAGTTTTGCCTTATTACGTCAACGGTGTCATAATTAAGCTGACTTAATTAAGCCAGCTTAATGCAGGAGGCACCTATGGAAAGCGAAAGAACACAGGAATACCTGGAAGCAATATATAAGAGGCAGAGAACGGAGAAGCCGGTTGCCACGTCAACCCTGGCCGAGGATTTAAAGGTATCTCCCACGGCTGTCACAGACATGCTGCGCAGCCTGGAAAGTAGGGGTTTAATTGACTACAAGGCCAGTAAAGGGGCTATCCTCACCGGTCGGGGAAGGGAGCAGGCTGTGGCGGTTATCAGGCGGCACCGGTTATGGGAGAGGTTTCTCACTGATGTGCTGGGTATGAAATGGGACAAGGTGCATGAAGAAGCCTGTAAATTAGAGCACGTCACCTCGCCGGAAATTGAAGATGGCCTGTCGCAGGTATTGGGCAACGTTAATACCTGTCCGCACGGGCACTCCATTCCCGATAAAAGCGGCAATATCAAGGAAAAAGGTATGTCACCGTTATCGAAATGCCAGGCAGGTCAGCCCCTGTGCGTTTCAGCCATTGACAGGGAGGCCCCGGCCTTGCTGAGAAAAATCGAAAAATTGGGTTTGCGCCCGGGTATCCCCGTATCAATCATTAAAAAAAATAAAGATGGTACGATGGATTTAGAGGCCGGAGGGAAAAAAATTTCAATTAATGGTGAGATGGCCGGAGTGCTGCTGGTAAGTCCGGCAACCAGAGCAAAGGAAGGAGCGGTCACCGGGGAGATACCTCTAAGCAAATTAGCCAGCGGGCATTCCGGGATCATCCGGACGTGTGGGAGCGGACGCAGTTCGTTGGGACGTTGCCTGTCGCTGGGCTTCACACCGGGCAGCATGGTGAAGATGATGGAGAATTTCAGCAGCGGTCCCGTGCTGGTCAAGGTTCACGATACGGAAGTTGCCCTGGGACGGGGCTTGGCTGAGAAAATCACCGTCTATCCGAATGCGAAGATATGATCGAAAAAACGGAAGAGAAATCAATCGTAGTGGCGCTGGCAGGTGCCCCCAATGTGGGTAAAAGTACGGTCTTCAACCTCTTGACCGGCTTATCACAGCATGTCGGCAACTGGCCCGGCAAGACAATTGAACAGAAAACAGGGATATTGAGGCGGGGCAACTGGACCATAAATATCGTCGATTTACCCGGCACCTACAGCCTTACAGCCAACTCGGCTGAAGAGCAAATAGCCAGAGACTACCTGGTCAAGGGAAATCCCGATGTGGTTGTAGCTGTACTCAATGCAGCCAGTTTGGAGCGTAATTTGTACCTGGTGGCCGAGCTCATTGAGCTTTCACCGCGCCTGATAATAGCCTTGAATATGATCGATGTGGCTCATCATCAGGGCATGAAAATAAACCCCGAAGCCTTAGCATCTACCTTGAATGTGCCTGTCATACCCGTTATCGCCAACAAAAATAAAGGGTTAAAAGAGCTGGTGGAGCAGATTGTACTTGAATATGACCGTCCACCCGGCTCACGTGAAGTTAAACACATTGAGTACGGCAGTGAGATAAAAGATACTATCGACCATGTTGCCGATTTATTGACGCCTGAGATTACTGACCCCTATCCGCAGCACTGGACAGCTATGAAGCTGCTGGAAGGCGACGAGCAGATCAATAAGCTAATCCGAATGCGCTGCCCGGTCGACCGCTGGCAAATTTTGGATGATTACCTCGGCGAAAATGAATCGGCGGCGGTGGACATAGCCACACTGCGTTTCGAATGGGTGGAAAAAATGGTGGCGGTTGCCCAGGAAAAGCCTCATATCGGATGGGTTTCATTTTCGGAGCGAATTGATCGGGCAGCAACCCATCCCATAGTAGGTCTGCTCATCCTTGTCGGGATTTTAGGTTTGATTTTTTGGCTGGTCTATAGCCTGGGCATCCCTATCCAGAAGTTTTTAGAAGTGAACCTTATCGAGAAAGGCAGGGCCCTTGTATTCGGAAACCTGTCCTTTATGCCCCTCTGGTTCCAGAGTTTCTGGGCCGATGGAATACTGAGCGGCGTTGGAACTGTTTTGACCTTTATCCCCATATTATTCTTCTTTTTTGCTGCCTGGGCGGCTATGGAAGATATCGGCTATACGGCGCGGGCAGCTTTCGTTACCGACAGGTTCATGCATTTGCTTGGCCTGCACGGCAAGTCCTGTCTGCCGCTGGTGCTGGGTTTCGGCTGCAATGTGCCTGCAGTGCTGGGGACACGCATAATAGATTCACCGCGTGCCCGCCTGTTAACCATATTATTGACGCCGCTGGTTCCATGCTCAGGGAGGATGGCGGTGATTGCCATAGTGGCAGCGGCCTTCTTCGGAAGCCAGGCGGTACTGGTTTGCATCGGGATCATCATATTCAGCCTGCTGATGCTAGTGCTGATCGGCATAATTTTGAACCGCTTTATCATTCGTGGTGAAAGCAGTGCCTTGATCATGGAATTGCCCTTATACC
>JBEKVW010000031.1:0-21540 GCA_049513695.1 Dehalococcoidia bacterium
ATGAAGGTACGGCATAGGAAAATTACTTTAAAAGTCTATCAACAGACTATTACCAGTGTCAAACAAATTGATTTTTATAGCTATTTGTTATAATCTTTAATTCGACTTAGTCTGAATGACGCGAGACTAAATTTCTATTTTACAGCTAAAGAAAAGGAGAATTTAATTGAATTCTAAACGGATTCTATTAATTACATCGGGTCTATTGGTTATCATATCATCCCTGTTCTCTCTAATAACCACTCATGTCGAGGCCACTACCATCGCTCTTAAGCCGACTTCAGGAGCTGTAGGTTCTCACATTGCCTTAACCGGCGACGGTTTTATAGGTAAACTGGCTACCATTTTCTGGGATGATAAGAAATTGGTGCAGAATGTGCCAGTCTCCAAGGACGGGCTGATAAATTATGTATTCGATGTGCCATCCACTACCAGGGGCACTCATGTTTTAAAAGTCACAGATGACAGCAACTGGACAACTATAAACGCCTCACTAAACTTCTCAGTGACACCATCCATAACCACCGAACCGCTGTGGGGAAAGCCCGGTAATCATATCACTATTTTCGGCTCAGGATTCGCTCCATCTGAAGATGGTATTGTTGCCGAATGGGACGGCAAGGACCTCCTTCGAGCTCCGTTAACGGCGGACAGAACAGGTTCATGGAATACCATGTTCGATGTGCCCAATATAGCCAAGGGAGAATACACTATTAGCGCTTACGGAGCTATCTCCAAGGCTCAGGAGGTACCCGTTGTACTTTTCACTATCGGGCCTTATTGCACGGCGACTCCTCTGTCCGGGCCTGTCGGAACCAAAGTCACCCTAAACGGCAAGGGATTCCGCTCGGGTGAAGATGGCGTCACCTTTACCTGGGACGGGCCGATCATAGATACTAATTTCACAGCTCAACCTAACGGTACCTTCAGCTGGCCTATCACCGTCCCGCCCAGCGTTAAGGGTAAACATACCATAGGTATATACGGAAGCAGTTTTACGCCCAAACATATAGTGCCGGATATAGAATTTGAAGTCACTCCTTCTATCAGTTTGAGTTTCAGCAGTCTCATCGGCAGCAAGGATGTAACCGTATCAGGATACGGATACAATGCTGGTGAATCCGTTGCTATTACCTACGATAAAATCAATACCGGCGCCACTACAACCACCGATGATAATGGCAGCTTCAGCATCACCTTTCAAGCTCCCTTCTCCCCCGGCAAAGACCATACAGTAACAGCTACGGGAAGCAAAGGTGCTGTTGCCCAGCAAACCTATACCGTTACTATGACGATCCCACCTACACCGCAGTTGTTAGGACCCGGATCGGGCGCCAAAATACAAACATACAATTCAGTAGTCGATGTTATATTCAGTATCTTTAAAAATGTCGGCGGCTTATTTGAGTCATCCGATTCCTCACAGAAGGATTCGGTGCTCGCAACGCTGACATGGAAAATCGACGGCGATGCAACAGGGGTTACTTACACACTTCAGATCGCTAGAACAGCCGACTTTTCTAATGAAGTCTTGCTGAAAGATGATATAGCAACTACCTCCTTCGATCTTTACAAATCAAACCTTCTCTCAGCCGGTACATACTACTGGAGGGTTAAAGCATCGGGCGATGTTGGAGGAGTTAGCCCATGGTCCAACTCCTGGAACTTTGACGTCATTACAGCATCATCTCTGGTGATGACGCTCTCGGTAGCTATCCTTCTATTGGTGTTAGCAATCGTGGCTTTCGGGGTCTTCGCACTAATTAATAGAAATAAACAGAGATAGGATTAGGAACCGGCTATCACTTGTTTTTACAAATGGTCGTATGCTATAGTTAAAATCAAAAGAAGTTTAATTGGCCGCTAGGGGTGCTTAGATATTCAGGCTGAGACTCCGCATAAGCGGGGAACCCTTGAAACCTGCCCTTGGTAATTCGAGCGTAGGGAAGCGGTTTACCGGCCAAGGGTTAAGTTTAGTATACTATAGCTCTTGGTTTTTATTTTTGTATTAAGATGACTCAGATAGAATTCGCCCGCAAAGGGGTAGTAACTCCGGAAATGAAGCAGGTCGCTCGACTGGAGCAGGTGAGCGATGATTTTATTTGCGAAAATATAGCGGGCGGCAAAATAGTAGTTCCATCCAACGTTAATCACCCGGTTACTGGTATTTGCGGCATCGGCAAAGGTCTTAAAATCAAGGTCAACGCTAATATCGGCACATCTTCCGATGTCGGTACCCTGCCAGGTGAACTGGAAAAACTGCACGTTTCGATTAAACACGGCGCCGACACCGTGATGGACCTGAGCACAGGGGGAGACATCAACAAAATACGGCGCGCTGTGCTTAAGGAAAGCACGCTACCAGTGGGGACTGTCCCAATTTACCAGGCGATGATCGAAGCCGGCCAGAAATACGGCCCCATCGTCGAAGCAACCGCCGACGACATCTTCATGGCCATAGAAGAGCAGGCTGCCGACGGGGTGGACTTTATCACCGTACATTGTGGGGTGACGCAAGCTGCCATAAAATCGTTAAAAAATCAGCGGCGTGTAACGGATGTTGTTTCACGCGGGGGGGCTTTCCTTCTGGGGTGGATGCTATATCAAGATAAAGAAAATCCCCTTTTTGAAAATTATGAGCGGCTCCTTGATATAGCACGCAAATATGACGTAACGCTGAGCCTAGGAGACGGTATGAGGCCGGGCAGCTTGGCCGATGCCACGGACCGGCCGCAGATACAGGAGCTCATTACTTTAGGTGAATTAGTACAGCGGGCGTGGGATGCAGGTGTACAGGTGATGGTCGAGGGGCCGGGTCACCTGCCCTTAAACCATATCGCTATGAACATCCAGATACAGAAGAGCCTGTGCCGGGAGGCGCCTTTCTATGTACTGGGCCCCCTGGTAACCGATATTGGTGCGGGATACGACCACATCACATCGGCCATAGGCGGAGCCATTGCCGGCGCCTACGGCGCAGATTTCCTTTGCTATGTTACCCCCGCGGAACACTTATCGCTTCCGGATGCTGAAGATGTCAAGAACGGTGTGATTGCATCACGCATCGCTGCACATGCAGCTGATATTATCAGGAGCGGCGGTAAGGCTGCTGAGCGTGACAGGGAGATGTCTATAGCCAGAAAAAGCCTTGACTGGCAGACCCAGTCGGAGTTATCGCTGGACCCCGATAAGTTTAAAGAGGCGCGTGCCAGATATGCCGTGAAGGGGCGCGCCTGCAGCATGTGCGGAGACTATTGCGCAATGGACCTGGTAGAGAAATACCTCGGCATCACAGCCACTAAATGTTAACAGGGATATTATGTCATTAGATGAAGGCAGAGATAATTTCTATCGGCACTGAGCTTCTCCTTGGAGAGATAACGGATTTGAATGCGGCCTATCTCGCAAGTCAACTTCCGTTACTCGGATTAGATCTGCATTTCATATCGACTGTGGGCGATAACCAACAAAGACTCATCGAGACCCTAAGCCATGCCTGGCAAAGATCGGACATTATCATTACTACGGGCGGCCTGGGACCAACAGAGGACGATATAACAAGGGAAGCGATAGCTGACTTCTTTAAAGAGCCCATTACGATCGACCAGGCGCTGGTAGAACAGTTCAAAGCCACATTCAGGCAATTCAATATCGACATGCCCGAAAGTAATATCAAGCAAGCCTCGACCATCCCTTCCTGCCAGATAATCCCCAACCCACGGGGTACTGCCCCGGGATGGTGGGTTGAACGAGACGAACATGTGGTAATCTCCATGCCCGGACCGCCGGGTGAAATGCAGCAAATGTGGTCGAATGTGGTCGCTCCCAAGCTGCGTGATAAATACCGGGGCGCCGTCATTTTCTCCAGCACGTTAAAGACCTTCAGCCTGAGCGAAGCCAAGATGGGAGAGATAACCAGGGTTTATTTACTGGCTAAAAACCCCACGGTTGGTATTTACGCCAAGCCGGACGGCATACACCTTCGGATTGCTGCTAAAGCTGACTCTATCGAAGAAGCTAAAATTCTGGTCGACTCCACAGCCGGTGAAATCCAGCAGTTGCTGGGCGATTACATATGGGGAACGGATTCTGACACACTTGAAGGAATCACCGCAGACCTTTTTATTGAAAATAACCTTACCCTATCGACGATGGAGGCGGGTACCGGCGGCATACTGGCTAATAACCTGACTAATAACCCGAATAGCTCAAAATTTTATAAATGTGGTATAGTGTTTAGCCGCAATATTTCGGCAATGGAATTGTTCGTCAGTAAGGAAGTAATAAGATCGTATGGAACAGCCAGCCGGGAGGCTGCCGGTGAAATGGCGGCTGCCGCCCGCAGGAACTATGGGACTTCAGTTGGAGTAGGTTTAATTGGAATTCTCGGGTCCGACGAATTAGATGCGAAATTAGGTACTACAATAATAGGTATTGACAATGGGATACATAATTGCACTTTTCAAAGCATTTTTCCCGGCACTCGCTTGCAGATTAAGCAGAGGGCGGCTATTTCAGTTCTGTTTGAACTTAGAAAAATCATGCTACAGGAGATAAAATGCAACTGATAATCGATGGATTCAATAAAAATAAGAACATTTTGCAGGACGAAAACTTCATCTACCAGCTATTGGATGCATATCCTTCCAAGATAGGTATGACGAAGATCTCCGACCCCATCGTGTTCAGATATACCGGTTCTAAACCGCAGGACTGGGGTATTTCAGGCCTGGTATTTATTGCGGAAAGCCATATCAGTCTGCATACCTTCGTAGAACGCAATTTTATCAATATCGATGTCTTTTCCTGCAAGGATTTTGATGCGAAGCGTGTTTCAAAGGACATGCGGGACAAATTCGAGTTGGTGCGAATGAGAAGCTGCCTGGTACGCAGGGAATGGGAAACCGGTGATCTGCGTGAATGTAGCGAGGTATTAGAACTGAATTCTATATGAACGACAGCCGCGGCCTATTTGCCCAACCAGGCAATTTTGCCGGATTGCCGTTACCGCTTTCGGATTTAAGTACTGCCAGAGTATGCATTCTGCCGGTTCCCTATGATAGCACCACAGAATGGCACAGTGGCACTCGCAACGGTCCGAAATCTATCATCGAAGCTTCCTTTTATCTGGAAATGTACGATATAGAGCTCGGCAGGGAGATATGCGATGTCGGCATACATACACTGACGGCGCTCGAACCGGTTCTCAACGGCCCGGAAGCTATGCTGGAGCGGGTGTACCAGGCAGTTAGGTCCCTCCTTGACCAGTCTAAATTTGTCGCCATGTTGGGCGGAGAGCATTCCATAAGCTATGGCGCTGTAAGAGCTTTCAGCGAAAAATACGACAATCTATCCGTCCTGCAACTTGATGCCCATACGGATCTGCGAGATCAATACCTGGGAACCAAATTCAGCCATGCCTGTGCCATGCGCCGTATAATTGAGCTCTGCCCCATAACTCAAGTCGGCATCCGCAGTCTAAGCCTGGAAGAAAATCAATATATTATGTCTAATAAGTTAAAGCCGTTTTTTTTCGAGCTTGAATACGGCCCTTCGGCAATCGAAAAGATAACAGCATCTTTGAACGATAACGTCTACATCTCAATCGATCTTGATGTCTTCGACCCGTCTATCATGTCGGCCGTGGGCACGCCTGAACCCGGAGGAATGAGCTGGAGCCAGGTAACGAGCCTTTTAAAAACCATTGCGAAGAATAAAAACATAGTTGGCTTCGACGTAGTGGAACTGTGCCCGGGCCAGGGGCCGGCGGCATGTTCGTTCACAGCAGCTAAACTTATTTATAAGCTACTGGGATACTGCTTTTTCAATCGCTGACCCTCTTGTTCATGGAGAACTTCGTTTTCCATTTTTCTTTTTGGCGCTCGCAACAGGATTGACAACATAACACGAATTGTTATAATATTCTTCGGTTTGGCGAAAAAATGCCCTCAAAACAAAAGCCTTCTACACTAAACTCGGGGATTAGCTTGGGGGAAGCTGCTACCCGGTTCCTGTCATCCATTCCTGCAGAACAGACTTCCGGTACACAACAGGAGGTTTTCAAGTTCATCCGCTGGTACGGCGAGGACAGGAAAATTGATTCTTTAACCGGCCAGGAAGTAGCTAACTATACCGAGAATTTCTATGCCTCCAGCACACAATCCGATGAACACCTTAAAAAGGTGAAACAGTTCCTGTCCTACGCTCATAAGGCGAAACTGATCAATACTAACCTCTCGGCACATATAAAGATAAAAAAGGTCGCAGCGAAATCCGTCCCTGTTGTGGCTGCTAAATCCGAAGAGCCGGTGCTGCTCACTCGACAGGGATACGAGGAGATCAAGGCCAGGCTAGCAGTGTTAAAAGAAGAAAGGCCCAGAATGGCCGAGGAGCTTCGTAAAGCAGCAGCAGACAAAGACTTCAGGGAGAACGCTCCGCTGGAAGCGGCAAGAGAGAAGCAGGGGCATGTCGAAGGTCAAATACGCGAACTGGAAAACACTCTAAAAAATGCCAAGGTTATTGAGGCATCCTCGGAGACTAGCATAAGGATAACTCTGGGTGACACCGTCCTTATCTCGGACCTGGCTTCCGGCGAGAAAATCAACTATATAGTCGTCGGCGCCAAAGAGGCCAATATCAAACTGGGTAAAATTTCGATTGTTTCACCTATGGGACAAGCCTTATTCAATAAAGAAACGGGTGACGTTCTCAACGTAAGTACGCCATCGGGCATTTTAAGTTACGAGATCATTAAAATAATCAGGGAATGATTATTGAAATAAAATCCTAAAGAATGTGGGTTAACTTTAATAATTCCAGGCATTAAATTATAATAGTATGGTTTTGGGTATATCTTAATGAACCCTAAACTCGGTGAGCAAAAGGCCCCTTCAACATCTGACTAATTTGAAACTAAAAACGCAATAATTTTATTTCACATAAAGGAGGTACCATGGATTTTCGATTAACTGACGAACAAGTAGCCCGCAGAAAAGAAATCTATAAAGTCTGCGAAGAACTGGACAAGAAGAAACCGAAGAGTTGGCTTGGTTTTGAAAGTCCGTTCGATAATGAGGAAGGATGGGCATTCCACCGTTACTGTGCCAAAGAATTCGCTAAGAGGGGATGGCTTGCCCTCAGTTGGCCCAAGGAATACGGCGGCACCGGGACCATGATGGATAAGGTGCTTCTGGCAGAGGCACGCGGTTACTACGATTTGCCCGGCTCCGATATTTTCGGCATTTCTATGCTTGCACCCACTTTGATAGCAGCCGGCAGCGAAGAGCTTAAGAAAGAATTCCTGCCCAAAATAGCCAGTGCCGAAATCATGTTTTGTGAGCTCTGGAGTGAACCTAATGCAGGCTCTGACCTTGCGGCTCTCACAGCCTCAGCCGTTAAGAAAGGCGATGAGTTCATAGTAAACGGCCAGAAGACCTGGAATACCGGCGCCCACTTCGCAGATTGGGCTTTCGGCGTTTATAAATCCGATCCGAATGCCAAAAAACATCACAATCTGACCTTTATTCTTTGCGATATGAAGAGCAAGGGTATAACGGTAAAGGGGATACCCTACATGAACGGGGCTCACGTGTACAACGAGGTCTATCTCGATGACGTTCATATGCCAGCCAAATATGTAGTCGGTCAGGAGAACGAGGGTTGGGCCGTGGTAAACGTGCTCGCCGGCTTCGAAAGATCCAACATCGATATGGTGATGGGTCTGGTACGCGCAGTGGAAGATCTGGTGAAATTCTGCAACGAGAACAAACGCGATGGCAAGCCTTTGTCGCACGACCCGATGGTCCGCAGTAAGGTTGCCGATCTTGCCCTTTCGGTTGAGGCTGTTCGCACGCTGGCTTACCGTGTTGCCGATCAGCAGAACAGGAATGAAATGGGACTGATGGACGCGGCAGCCGTAAAGATATTCGCCAGTGAGTTGCTGGAAAAATTCGGCCAGGTCTCAACGGATATTTTGGGACCCTACGGACAGGTCAAACAGTCCAAGTTTGCCAGATTGAACGGAGTTGCAGAATACAACTACCAGGCTTGTTTTGTCCCCATAGTATCCATGGGAACCAACGAGATTCAGCGCAACATCATTGCGTGGTACGGTCTGGGCCTTCCCAGAATGAAATAATAAAAGACACATATTCATAAGGAGGAATAATGGATTTACGATTTACAGAACAACAAGAAATACTGAAAAAGTCAGCAAGAGACTTCCTCACTAAGGAATGCCCGAAAGCTAAAGTGAGGGAGCTGGAGAAGGATCCTAAAGGCTATGACCCCGCAATCTGGCAGAAAATGGCTGAACTGGGTTGGCTGGGATTCAACATACCGGAAGACTATGAAGGGATGGGCTACTCCTTTGAAGACCTTAACATGCATATCGAGGAAGTAGGCAAAAATATACTTCCCGGACCCTATATCAGCACTGTCGTCAACACCTTTGCAATTGTCGCTGAGGGCACTGAAGAGCAGAAGAAGGAGTTCCTGCCCAAGATATCCAACGGCCAGCTTATACTTACACTTGCCTGGCTCGAGGAAAACGGCCAGTTCGACGCCTCCGGAATTACCCTCAAAGCCGCCCATAAGGGCAATGACTACGTCCTGAACGGCACTAAAATGTTTGTAGACTGCGCACATGTATCCAATTATATGATCGTGATAGCCAGGACGAAGGATGGAGCCGGTGAGGACGGAGTTACCGCCTTCCTGGTCGATTCCAAATCAGCAGGTATTAAAACCGAGGTAATACCCACTATCGCTTCAGACCATCTGTGCCAGGTCGTGTTTAAAGACGTTGCTGTACCGGCCAAGAACGTGCTTGGAAAGGTCGATAAGGGTTGGGCCATACTTCAAATGCTCATCCGCAAAGGCTCGATCTTAAAATCGGCGGAATCGCTCGGCGGACTGCAGGCAGTGGTTGATATGACAATTGCCTATTCAAAAGAAAGAGTGCAGTATGATAGGCCGATCGGAGCTTTCCAGGCCCTACAGCATAAGATGTCCGATATGTGGATAGCTATGGGCACCAGCAAATACCTTCTTTACGAAGCAGCCTGGATGGAATCCGAGGGCATGCCTAATGCCAAAGAAGCTTCCATGACCAAAGCCTATATCAACGAGGCTTATAAACTGATAAGCGCACTCGGCGTAAAGCTTCATGGTGGTATCGGCACCAGTTCCGATCACGACGTGCCTCTCTATTATCGAAGGGCCAAGGCAGCCGACACCGTTTATGGCAGCACCGACTATCACAGGGAATTGGTTGCCCAACAGATAGGCCTTAAATAGTTATCCCATTAGAATCAATAAAAATCCCCTGCCTAGTTGAGGCAGGGGATTTTTATTTTCCCAATTTATTCTAATTGCTCTGATACTAATAATTATGTTATACTTCCCAGCGGTTTTGAATAAGCAGTTTGCTCTTGTTTCAGGAGGTTAATTAATTTTGGCAGATACAATTACCGTAAAGCAACTCTTGGAAGCCGGTGCTCATTTCGGCCACCAGACCGGGCATTGGCATCCCAAAATGAAGAATTATATTTTCACCCAGAGAAATGGGATTCATATAATTGATCTAGAGCAGACCGTTACCCTGCTAAACATAGCTTGCGCTTTCGTAAGGGAGATGGTCGGCAACGGACAATCGATCCTGTTTGTGGGCACCAAGAAACAGGCGCAAGATATCGTTGAAGAAGAGGCCAAACGCTGCGGCATGTTTTATGTCAACCAGCGCTGGCTGGGCGGCATGCTCACCAACTTCAACACAATCCAGGGCAGGATAGACTATCTGGTCAGATTGGAAGATAAGAAATCGCGAGGAGACCTTGACTACCTTTCCAAGAAAGACAAACTAAAAGTGGAAAAGGAGATGGCCAAGCTCAACAAGCTGATGGGCGGATTCAAAGAGATGACAACTTTGCCCGGCGCATTATTCATTATCGACCCCACCAAGGAAAAAATTGCTCTCAGCGAAGCGCAAAAAGTTGGGGTCAAGATAGTTGCAACAGTAGATACCAACTGCAATCCAGATGGAATCGATTTTATAATACCGGCCAATGATGATGCCATAAAAGCCATAAAGGTTATCTGCTCTCATATCGCAGACGCCGTACTCGAAGGGAAAATGCTGGCTGAAGCCGGAGAAACTAAGGGGCCGGAGGCGGCGGAACCTGATTCAACCGAATCAGAAGAAGAGTAAACCCGCCCTGGCCATGGCTTTCATCATATTGGCCGTACTTTTTTAATCCCAAAGGAGGACTAGATTGGAAATTTCAGCCGATAAAGTTAAAGAATTACGCCAGAAAACCGGTGCTGGTGTGATGGATTGTAAGAAGGCCCTTACCGATGCCGGAGGTAATTTCGAAAAGGCCTGTGAAATTATCACCGAGCGCGGTCTGGCCATTGCCAAGAAAAAGTCTGAAAGGATAGCGGAGCAAGGCGTAGTAGAGTGTTACGTCCATACCGGCAACCATCTGGGAGTCATGGTTGAGGTCAACTGTGAGACGGATTTTGTCGCAAGGACCCCCGAGTTCAAGGAGCTGGCCCATAACATAGCCCTCCAGATTTCAGCCATGGCGCCGCAGTATATTGCAGCAAGTGAGGCCTCGACCGATGTTGATGCAGCATCAGTCTGCCTTCTCCTCCAACCCTATATCAAAGACCCGGCAAAAACCATCCAGGATATCATAACAGAGACAATAGCTAAAACTGGTGAGAACATAAAAGTACGCAGGTTCGTACGTTTTGAACTGGGTTATTAGATTTGTCTACGAGAAAGGCGAAGTTTAAAAGGGTCTTATTAAAACTGAGCGGGGAAGCCCTGATGGGCGACAGCAGCTTTGGCATAGACCCTCGCGTATTGAACTCAATTGCCAAACAAATAAAAAATGTGATATCCCTGGGTGTCGAAGTGGCTATCGTTGTGGGTGGAGGGAACTTCTGGCGCGGCTCGACAGCTGAAGCTGCGGGTATGGACCGTGTTACGGCTGATCAAGCAGGCATGCTGGCCACTATAATCAATGCGCTGGCGCTGCAGGATGCCCTTGAAAATAACGGCGTAGTCAGCAGAACCCAATCAGCCATAACTGTCCAGGCCATCGCTGAACCCCATATCCGGCGCCGAGCCATGCGTCATCTGGAGAAAAAACGCGTGGTCATCTTTGCCGGAGGCACCGGCAATCCTTATATGACTACAGACACCGCGGCAGCTCTGCGCGCAATCGAGATAAATGCAGATGTACTGCTGGTGGCTAAAAACAAAGTTGACGGCATTTACGATTCCGATCCCAGGAAAAACAGAAATGCCAGGAAATACACTAAAATCACGCACAGGGAAGCCTTAAATCTTGAGCTCGAAGTTATGGATATCACCGCGTTTTCACTATGCCAGCAGAATAAGTTGCCTATAATTGTCTTCGATTTACGTGCCAAAGACAGCATATTAAGGGTTATTGCGGGAGAAAATATCGGGACTCAGGTTATCAGTGAGAAGAGTGAGAAGAGGAAATGACTGACAAAATTTTAAAAAACGCTGATTTAAAAATGCGCAAAGCTATCGAAGCCCTGGCTAAAGAACTGGCAAGTATTCGCACAGGTCGAGCCTCACCGGCCCTTGTCGAACACATAAAGGTTGATTATCACGGTGTTGTCACGCCTCTAATCCAACTAGCTTCAATTGCCGTACCTGAACCCAAAACCATTGCTATTCATCCCTGGGACCGCAGTATCATAAACAACATAGATAAAGCCATTCTTAAATCGGATTTGGGACTGAACCCGATCAATGATGGGACGATAATCAGGATAACCATTCCTGCACTTACAGAGGAAAGGCGCAAAGACCTGGTTAAGATTGTACATAAAAGACTGGAGGAGTCGCGTATATCCGTCCGAAACATGCGCAGGGAGGTAGTAGACGAACTAAAGTCAGCTGAGAAAAACAAGGAGATATCTCAGGACCAGAGTATCCGGGCTTCCGAACAATTGCAGAAGCTGACTGACAGTCATATAGAGTCGATCAATAAAATCGGCAAAGACAAAGAGGCAGAAATCCTCGAAGCCTGATTAGAGCCGCTATATTATTTTAGCCCGTCTATCCCAAAGCTGAAAGTATTACCGGGTTAATTCCGGGTACATTTGAAGAGCCATGATAGTTAAACGTCTCGTCACCGGTTTTTCGGTTGCTTTTCTCATAGGTATACTCATATGGGCTGGAGAACCCTGGTTTACCGTTGCAGCATGTTTGGTATCAGCCCTGGCCGCTTTAGAATTCTATAACATAGTAAAAAGTGAGCATATCCAGCCTTTAACCTATTTGGGCATCATCTTTTCGGTGCTCTTTGTCATTAATGCCCATAGCCCTTACGCTACCACCGGCAGTTTACTTTTTGTGCTGCTGACATTGATTCCTTTAATATGGCTGATATTCGCACGCAACAAGGATCATTCGTTTATTAATTGGGGTTGGACTGTTGCAGGAGTGCTTTATACGGGATGGCTCTTATCGTTTTATATATATATTAGAGATATGAATAACGGTATGGGGTGGGTGTACCTGGTACTGTCCTGCACTGCGCTCACCGATGTTTTCGCTTACGTTGTAGGCAGTAACTTCGGCAAGCACGCCCTGGCATCCTCTATCAGCCCCGGCAAGACCTGGGAAGGCGCTGCGGGCGGACTGGCCGCAGCCATTGTGACCTCCATCTTTTTAAGCCTGATCTTCAGCCTGCCGATAAACTACTGGCAAATGGTTCTGGCAGGTATAATAATAGGTGTATTTTCGTTAGTCGGCGACCTGGTGGAATCCCTTTTAAAAAGAAATATGAAAGCCAAGGATACCGGACGCCTATTGCCCGGCCATGGCGGTGTTCTCGACAGAATTGACAGCCACCTGCTTATTGCACCGGTAGCCTATTATCTGATTATCCTCATAAATAATCAGGGTTGGCTGTTTAAATAGTTCTCCCCGTTTAATAGGTTTGGAACCTGACAGCCAACCCTTTCAATTGTCTCTAATCGATATTATTTAAAGAGTAATGTTGCCCTTTTTCAGAGTCTCGGTGGGTTCGAACCATTTGATGCCTGTTTTCTTTGCGATTGTAGAGCATCTCTCGGCAACCTTATCCCAGCCCATGCCTTTGCACAGAGCGAAGGGGCCGAATATTCCGCCACCGCCGTTGACCATAGCCAGATCGATTTCAGCAGCGCTCTTGGCAACTCCGGCCTCGAGAAGCTTGGTGCCTTCATTTACCTGCAGGCACATCATGTCCATGGGATCAAAATTGGGATCAGCCTTGCTCAGATCGATGGTGGGGCGGTTGCCGCCAGGCCATTCATAGATACCTTTACCCGTCTTTTTGCCCAGGTGACCTTCTTTATTCAGTTTCTCAATCCAGGGGCGCGGTTTGAAATCGGGTGTCAGCATTTTGCCGAAATATTCCATGCTGTGCAGTGCTACATCCAGGCCTGCGAAATCCATGATCTCACAGGGGCCCATCGGGGCGCCAATCGATTTGACCTTGGCATCGAGGGCTTCAGGATTTGCACCTTTATCAAGCAAGTAAGATATGTAGAGACCCACCGGTGCTCCCAACCTGTTATATATGAAGCCCGGGGTATCTTTCTCTACGCGTATGCCGACCATTGGGCCGCGGAAGTTCGCCCATTTGGCAACCAGAGCTGCGCTTACATCCATTGTCTCGGCGGATGTTTTATCGCCCTTGATAACCTCAACCAGCTTCATCATTACTGCGGGATTGAAGAAATGTATTCCGACCACTTTGTCCGGCCTCTTGGTGGCTCCGCCAATCTTGGTGATGCTCATATTCGAGGTGTTGGAGGCTAGGATTGCATGCTTTGGAGCAGCTTCATCCATCTCTTTGAATATCTTCTGCTTGAGGTCCAGTATCTCCGGAGCAGCTTCGATTGCAAAATCAACGTCTTTGACCGCATCTTTCAATACTGTAAAACCCTTTATGCCGCCTACAGCCTTGTCCATTGCTTCCTGGGTCATTTTCTGCTTGGACACCTGCTTCATCAAGCTGTCCTTTAGCTTGCCCATGCCTTTGTCGACAAATTCCTGTTTGATGTCGTAAAGGTTAACCTGGTACCCTGACATGGCGAGTACCTCGGCAATGCCGTGGCCCATGTCGCCGGCGCCAATCATGGCGATCTTTTTGATGTCCTCAACCTTCATTGCTCAAACTCCTTTAATTTATATATTTATTCGCCTGTGAATTTAGCTTCCCGTTTCTCGATAAACGCCATCATGCCTTCAGTAGCATCCTTGGAATTGCGAACTATCTCGGAACCTGCAAGTTCCAGTTCGATGCCCGAAGACATATTGGTATCCTGTCCCAAAACCATAGCATTTAGTATCGCTTTAAGTGCCAGCGGGGCCCTCTTGGAAAGAGCCGTAGCATATACTTTGGCATCGTTCAGGACTTCGCCCGGCTTAGACACTTTGTTGAGCAGTCCCCATTCATATGCTTCTTTAGCATTGAGCCTTTTGCCCATCAAGGCAACTTCCAACGCCCGAGTCCGGCCGATTAGCCTGGGCAATCGCTGTGTGCCGCCCCAGCCGGGAATAATGCCAAGGTTTATCTCGGGTAAGCCCAGCACGGCCTTCTCAGCGTCAACCATCAAACGAAAATGGCATGCCAGGGCAAGTTCGAACCCGCCACCCAGCGCAAAGCCGTTGATAGCTGCAATGACCGGCTTGGGGAACCTCTCAATTTTATTGTAAACAATATGCCCGAAGCGCGGCATCCAGATATTCATGGGATCGGCAAAGCTTTTCACATCAAAACCGGCCGAAAACGCAGTTTCGCCACTGCCGGTAATAATAACTACACGCACATCCTTATCTTTTTCGAGTTCGGTTAAGGCTTTGCCGAGATTATCGACGGCAGCGTAATTGAACGGATTTGCAGGAGGACGGTTCAAGGTGATAATACCAGTCATACCTTCTTTGTTTAATATCAGCGTATCGTAAGCCATTTTCCCTCCTTACGTATTTAATTTTCGCACAACATTATAACTCAATCGTCAAATCTTTGTTTTCGGCACTATTATACATGAGTGTGAGATATGATGTAACATTATATTGTTTTATCGAGCAAATATATGGGAAATGCGGTTAAAAAACTGGCCATTTTAGGTTCGACAGGCTCCATCGGGCAGCAAACGCTGGATATTGTCCGTAATTTCAGAGACAGTTTCCAGGTGATCGGGTTGGCCTGCAGTAACAGCATCGATAGTTTCACGGCGCAATTGAAGGAATTCTCACCGGCTTTTGCCCATATCGATGCAAAGGCCCAGCTTCCAGGTAATGTCAAAATGCTATCGATGGAAGATATGGCTTCTCATCCCGACGTTGATGTAGTAGTGATCGCGACTACGGGAAGGGCCGGCCTCGCTCCGGCACTAGCCGCCATTAAGTCAGGTAAAACCGTGGCCGTAGCCAATAAGGAGATACTGGTCATGGCCGGAGCATTGATTACCAGCATGGCCGCCGAATCCGGGGCTCGCATCCTGCCAATAGACAGCGAGCACAGCGCCATCTGGCAATGCCTGCGTGGAGAGGAAGCTGATATATCCCGGCTGCTTTTAACAGCTTCGGGCGGACCTTTTTTCGGCCTTTCACGGCGCAAGCTGTCCAAAGTTACAGTAAAAGACGCCTTAAACCATCCCACCTGGAAAATGGGGAAAAAAGTTACCATTGACTCGGCAACACTCTTCAACAAGGGGCTGGAAGCTATTGAGGCACGCTGGCTGTTCAACATCCCTTATGAAAAAATTGAGATCATTATCCACCGCCAGAGCGTTGTTCATTCGATGATCGAGTTCACTGACGGCTCGATCAAGGCACAGTTGAGCACGCCCGATATGCATTTACCAATCCAGTATGCCCTTTTTCATCCGCAGAGGGTCCATAATGGCAAAATTGAGCACGTTGATTTCTCCCGCACACAAACGTTTTCCTTTGAACCTGTCAATTACGCTGATTTCCCCTGCCTGAAGCTGGCGCTGGCAGCCGCCAACCAAAGCGGCTCTTACCCGGCCGTGTTATGCGCAGCGGATGAGATCGCAGTGGAAATGTTCTTGAACAATTCCATAGGGTTCCTGGATATAGCCCGCATTATCGAAAAGACTCTGGATATGCATCAACCGGTTGCCAATCCCGGCATAGAAGACATACTTGCAGCCGATGCCTGGGCCCGGAAAACAGCTCTCAAAGTCGCAAGGAAGGAATTTTAATGTTTGTAACCATACTAGTTTTTCTGGCATTGCTCATAATATTGGTCATTACACACGAGTTGGGACACTTCACGGCAGCCAAGCTGACCAAGGTTAAAGTCGAGGAATTCGGTATCGGGTTTCCCCCCAAAATATTCGGCATTAAACGGGGCGAGACGATCTACTCGATAAATGCCATTCCCCTGGGAGGATTCACCAGGCTGCTGGGAGAAGAAGACCCCACAATGCCGGGCAGCCTGGCTAGTAAAAGCATCCCGGCCAGGATTTTCGTTCTCAGCGCAGGATCGATATTGAACATACTCCTTCCCATACTGCTTTTTTCCATCAGTTTTATGATTCCGCATGACGTAACGATGGAAAAGGTTATGATCAAGGATGTTGCCGATGGTTCACCTGCGCAGGCTGCTGGAATAGAGGCCGGCGACCGCATCCTATCGATAAACGGGCACCAGGTAAAGAACCGGGCGGACGTCAGCTATCTATTACAGCTCAACCTTGGCTCATCAACCCGCATAGCCATACAGGAGCAGGATTTTAGTGAAAAGACCATAACCGTCACACCACGCTGGAATCCTCCGCAGGGTCAGGGCGCCACAGGCGTTACCATGGCTTCAGCAGACTCCACAACGGTGACAGAATCGACGCCTTTCTGGCAGGCCATCCCCGACAGCATCACCCATAGCTGGGAAATACTCGTGCTTTTCCGCAATGAAATCACAAGTTGGTTCTTCAGGGGCACAGTGCCCCAACTGGCGGGCCCGATAGCCATTGCGCAATTGACGGGAGAGGTTGTGAAAGCGGGCATCAGCCCGCTGCTGGAATTCGCTGCGCTGATCAGCATCAACCTGGGCATTTTCAACCTGCTTCCCTTCCCGGGCCTTGATGGAGGCCGCCTCATCTTTGTCCTGCTGGAATGGGTAAGACGGGGCAAAAGGATCTCCCCTCAAAAGGAGGGCCTGGTCCACCTGATAGGATTTATTGCCCTTATCCTGCTGATTCTGGTCATAAGCTATTTCGATGTAGCAAGAATTATCCACGGAGAAAGCCTGATACCTTGAGAAAGCGCCGAATTTCACATTCCATACACGTTGGCGACGTACAGGTTGGCGGTGGTGCACCCGTTGTTGTCCAATCTATGACCAAGACGGATACGCGGGACGTCAGGGCTACCATAAACCAGATAAAAGAGCTGCAGGACCTGGGCTGTGAAATCATCCGGGTGGCTGTTCCTGACCAGCAGGCTGCTGAAGCTATAGAGCGAATCAAAAAGAAGATATCGATACCACTGATCGCCGATATACATTTCGACTACCGTCTGGCTCTGGCCGCTATCGATAAGGGCGCTGATGGCCTGAGGCTGAATCCGGGCAACATCCGCAATACAGATCATATACAGAAAGTTGTGACCGCCGCCAGAAAAAGGTCTATTCCGATCAGGATTGGGGTGAATTTCGGCAGCCTGCCGCAGGACAAGCAGGGAAAATCATCCACCGTGAGTTATATGGTTAAGCTGGCCATGGGTCAGGTCAGGCTCCTGGAAGGAATGGACTTCGGCCTGATCAAAATAGCACTCAAGGCCTTCGATGTACCCACTACCGTAGCCGCCTACCGAAGCATCGCCCGTAAAACGCCCTATCCCCTGCACATTGGGATCACTGAAGCCGGATTACCCGGCACAGGCATTATCAGGAGCGCTGTCGGGATCGGTATACTTCTGTACGACGGACTTGGAGATACCATCAGGGTATCGCTCAGCTCCCATCCCCGGGATGAGATATTCGCCGCTTATGAAATTCTTAAGTCCCTCAATATGCGTCAGCACGGCCCGGTGCTGTTAAGCTGCCCTTCCTGCGGGCGCAGCGAGACGGATATCCTGGGGCTGGCGCAAACGGTCAGCGAATATCTGCAGGATGTTAAGAAACCTGTAAAGGTGGCGGTGATGGGATGCATAGTGAACGGCCCCGGCGAGGCCCGGGACGCCGATGTCGGCATCGCCTGCGGCAAAGGTCGCGGCGCTATATTCAAGAAGGGCAAGGTGGTGAAAACCGTTGAAGAACACCAATTCCTTCAGGCATTAATGCAAGAAATCTCGAGCCTGTAAAAGACCTGTCTCCTCTAATTCTCAATTGGCGAGCCGGTCAGCAGCTTTTAAATTCATTGCGAATATTCTAAAATACGCCGATAACTATTCGAAGGGGATGACAACATGCGTTTCTCCAGATTGTTGGGCAGGACTCTCAAAGAAGCGCCTTCCGATGCCGACTGCATCAGCCACCAGTACCTGGTACGTTCCGGCATGATCCAGCAGGTGGCTACCGGCGTCTACTCTTACATGCCTTTGGGCTGGAGGGTGTTGAGGAAAATTGAACAGATTATTCGTGAAGAGATGGATAAGGCCGGGGGTCAGGAGCTGATGATGCCCTCCCTGCAGCCGCTTGAGCTTTGGGAAAAATCCGGCAGGCTGCCTTCCTTCGATAAGACTATCTTCATGGTAACCGATCGCAAAGAACATAAACTCGTCATCGGTCCTACGCACGAAGAAGTGATAACCGACCTCGTACGGCGCACAGTGCAGAGCTACCGTGACCTGCCGCAGATGCCCTATCAAATTCAGAACAAGTTCAGGGACGAACCGAGGCCGCGGGGCGGATTGTTAAGGGTACGCGAGTTCTTCATGAAGGACCTTTACAGCTTCGATGTCGATGAAGCTGGCCTTAACCAGAGCTACGATAAAATGATACAGGCTTACAAGAATATATATTCACGCTGCGGGCTTCCAACTGTTATGGTGGAAGCTGACAGCGGCGCCATAGGCGGCAAGGCTTCTCACGAGTTCATGCTCATCACCGAAAGCGGGGAAGACGAGATCATTTATTGCCAGAAATGCGACTACGCCGCCAATACTGAGAAAGCCACAAGCATCAAGATTGCCAACGCACCCGCCAAATTGCTAAAGGTGGAGGAGGTCTCCACGCCCCGATTAAAAGCGATCGATGAGGTAGCCGGGTTTCTGGGAGTGAAACCCAACCAGACGCTGAAGTCAGTTTTCTATGTTGCCGATGGAAGCGTAATCTTCGTCGTAATCAGGGGCGACCTGGAAGTCAACGAAATAAAATTGAAGAACGTGATCAAGTGCAACGATCTGCATATGGCCAGCGAAGCTGAGACCAGGGAAGCGGGGCTGGTCGCCGGGTATGCCTCACCCATCGCTATTAAAAATCTCAAGATCATCGCCGACGATTCAATCACGCTGGGCAGTAACTTCGTAGCCGGGGCCAATAAACCCGATACCCATTTGAAAAACGTCAACTATCCGCGCGACTTCAAAGCCGATGTCATTACTGATATTGCCAGGGCGCATGCGGGCGATCTATGCCCCAGGTGCCAGGGTGAACTCAAGACGCAGCGCGGGATTGAAGTAGGACATGTATTCAAGTTGGGTACCTTCCTGAGCGAGCGTCTCGGCGCCTGTTATCTGGATAAAGATGGCTCTACCAAGCCGATCGTAATGGGGACCTACGGAATCGGGCTGGGAAGGCTGCTGGCTGCTGCGGTGGAGCAGAACAATGATGAGAAGGGCATCCTCTGGCCGCTGCCGATCGCTCCCTACCATCTCTATTTGTGCCCCATCAAGGCCCAGGACACCAAGGTTATGAGTGCCGCTGAAAAGCTATACTCCGACCTGACTGCCGCCGGGATAGAAGTGCTATTCGATGATCGTCAGGAATCCCCGGGCATTAAGTTCAACGATGCAGATTTGATCGGCATCCCTCTTCGGGTGGTCGTCAGCCCCCGTACACTCCAGAGCAACAGCGTAGAGGTCAAGTGGCGTAAAGAGAAACAATCTCAGATAATGCCGCTGGAAGGGTTAGTCGCCAGCCTTCAAGCCATGCTGCAAATAAGTAAGTAGCTAGTTAGTTCTGCTTGGACTGTGTTTTTTTCTTGTTCTTCTGGTCATACATGAGCCTGTCCGCCCGCGTTAATAGCTCATCTATGGAACATGGTTTGTTGGCATCATACATAGTTATGCCTATGCTCAGAGAAAGTTTGTAGCCGCGGATCATCTTTGAGTTAAACTTTTCCAGATTACGCATTAAACGGTCCATTATCACCTGCTGGCTCTCTTCCAGTGCATCGATAGCCACCAGTACGAATTCATCTCCCCCCAGGCGCGCCACAATGTCGGATTTACGCGAATTTTCCATCAGGAATTTAGCAGTTGCGATCAGAGCCTTATCTCCTTCTTCATGCCCGAGTGTATCATTGATCCATTTCATACCATCTACATCAATATAAAACAGGTATGTTTTACCCCTCATACGGGTTGCCAGTTTCATTTGCTGCTCTACGAGTATAAAGAATCCACGCCTGTTCAGGATTCCTGTAAGGGCATCGTGGATCGCTACATTCTGCAGTTCCACGACCTGCCTGGATAAAAGGTCTTCGGCATCCTTCAATCTTGCCAGCGCAGCTTCCAGTTCCCTGTTTTTATGAACCGCCGTCTCGAACGTGGACAGCAGCAGGTCGAGGGTCTGATGGTGGTCAAAGCTCAGCCTGTGTTTCTGACCGCCGAAGTATAAGTCGGTGGTCTTGGCGGACAACGGATTCTGCCGTATATCCAGGTTGATGAGGACATGTTTGATACGGGATATCAAAACCTCGTCATCATAGGGCTTGGCTACAAAATGATCAGCGCCGGATTTAAGCCCCTGTATAACATCGATGGGATCGGAAAAAGGAGTCAGGGCGATAAACGGAATTTCCCTGAGGCTGACATGTTTTTTTACGTACTGACAAAGCTGCCACCCATCCATTTCAGGCATGATAATATCGCTGACAATGATGGAGGGCTTGCGTTTCTTCAAGAAATCTACGGCCTGCTTTCCGTTTTCTACCGCCGAAACTGTAAAGCCATGATCTTCCAGCAGGTGCCTGAGCTTTTCAGCATGTGCATGGCTGTCTCCAACTATCAGGATCTCGTCTTTTTTTGTATTGCCATCATATGATTTTTCCATCTTTTTACTCCCAGCAGCCTATGACCGCAGGTTGGCGCCCAGTTCCCCGGACAGTTTTTTCAGAATGTGCTTCTGTATTGCGTCGACTTCTTCGTCTTTCAAAGTATGATCGGCGGCCAGATAGATAAGCCTGAAAGCCATGGATTTCTTCCCGGACGGTATCTGTTCCCCGGCATACAGGTCGAATAGACTGACTTCCGAGACCAGGTTAAAGCCCCTTATTATGTCGACGATTTTATCGTAAGTCACATCGCTATCT
>JBEKVW010000032.1:0-21528 GCA_049513695.1 Dehalococcoidia bacterium
ACGGGAATTACTAATTGACAATGTCGTTGATGTGAAGATATGATTGCGGGGTAGAACTTTTAGGGTGTTAACCGGGCACCGGGCGGGGTAACAGCTATGATGTTTCAGATTGTTATACTGGCGATCCTGCTGCTTTTCGCACTTAACCTCGCTTTAAATCTGCTCTTTTTGAAACGGCCGTCCAAGGAAGACGAAAAGCTGGATTCAGCGCCGTTTGTCTCAATCCTGGTCCCGGCCAGGAACGAGGAAGCCAATATCGAGCGTTGTCTGGATTCGCTAAAGAGTCAGGACTATCCGGCCTATGAGATACTGGTCCTAGATGATAATTCCATAGATAAGACGGCCGAAATAGTATCGCGAATTCGAAAAGACAATCCGGCCGTCAAGTTGTTAAGCGGCAAGCCGCTGCCCGATGGATGGGCTGGCAAGCCGTTTGCTTGCTACCAGTTAGCGCAACAGGCAGAGGGCTCGTGGATATTATTTGTTGACGCCGACACCATTCATGCTCCCTATATGTTGCGAAGTGTGATGAAAGTTGCGGTGGACCAGAAAGTATCCCTGCTGTCCGGTTTGCCGCGCCAGCTGACATCCGGCCTGCCCCAGAAGATCGTTATGCCGTTCATGTATTTTCTGGTTTTAAGCTGGTTCCCTATCTGGTTTCTCAATCATACCAGTAAACGATGGCCGTCAATTGCCATCGGGCAATTTATGCTTTTCCCCAGGGATGAATACTGGAGGGTAGGCGGGCATCAGACAGTGAAAACCAGGATTATTGAAGACGTATGGTTCGGTATGGAAATAAAGAAGGCCGGCGGCAGATTCATGTCTGTGGACCTTTCGCAGGTTATATTCACTGATATGTATAAATCGATGGGGCCCATGATAGAGGGCTGGGCCAAATGGTTTTATTCGATCATTGCACTTTCTCCCCTGGCCCTTTTCGGGCTGTTTGCCATAGCCTACCTGGTTTTCCTTGCTCCCTTCTTCTGGTTGGTTAACGGTCTTATGCTGGATAAACAACCGGTTGACTGGATGTTGATTGTCCTGGCACAGGTGCTGACGATAATTGTGATGCGTTGTACGGTGGACTACCGCTTCAGAGGGCCCTTTTTCTCGTTTGTCCTTCATCCGTTGGGCCTCATTTTCCTGATTTGTGTAGCCCTTTATTCTACAGCCCGGCGTGCTATGGGAGCGGGCATTGCATGGAAAGACCGTCTTTATGAAAGTCGGCTTAACATAAAATAGCATAAAAAAGACGGGTTTCGTTGACATAAAACCAGATCAAATCTGGATGGACTTTTTAGCCGGGCTCATTATATACTTTCAAGGGAGGTAGACTATGCAGTCCAGCCTCATTGGAAAAATCGAAAAAGCCAAGCGCTATGCGGAAGAGCCCGAACGTGTGGCTATCTCAGATTTTACAGCCGAATTCCGTGGTGAGAACGACAGCCATATTCTGGGCCTGAGCGGCGGTAAATGGCATTGCAACTGTCATTTCTTCATACAGTGGGGAGAATGCGTGCATATCATGACACTGCAGCGGCTGCTTGGCAAAATGCTGCCTCAGGTAGAGACCGGTAAATCCATATAATCTTCAACTTTGTTGTATTGAGCGCCGTTGAACGACGCTTGGGTGGCATATACCAATTTCCCTTTCTTTCTTGAATTCAGTCAATATGTCCGCGGCTAAAAACAGTGAGCCTGTAGCCAGTATCAGGTCTTTTGGTCCCGCCATAGACAAAGCAGTCGAAAGCGCTTTTACCGGGTTGGATGCCGTTTCAATTGACAGCCCCGCCTTCTCGAATGCGGGTATCAGTTTGCTGATCCCGGCAGCCCGTGGATGGCTGGAGCCGGTGATGATTACACAGTCAGCAAATCCGGCCAACTCCGCAGCCATACCCCGGAAATCCTTGTCCCTGGAACAGCCGAAAATCACCACCACTTTTTTATAGGAAACGTGTTTTTTAATTGATTGAATGATTTTGCCGATTGAATACGAATTGTGTGCGCCGTCAACTATTAATAAAGGTGATATTTTGAGAACGTGCATTCTGGCCGGCCATTTTACCTTGCTGAATCCGCGCACAATATCTGTACATTTTATATCAGATCCCTGTTGCTGCAGCACCTCCAGGGCCGCAACCGACAATGCGGCATTTTCCATCTGAAAGTCTCCCAGCAGCGGTATCTTCAAGTCGTAGTTTTGCAGCCTGCCATGCACCCGGAAGCGCTGCATTTTCAGGTCGCTGTCGAAGAGTTCCCAGGTGACATCAACTCCGGCCTTTATCAACTCAACACCGGACCGCGAGCATTTGTCTTGTATAACCCTCATGGCTTCAGGCCTTTGGGGAGCGCTGATGACAATGCAGCCAGATTTAATAATACCCGCTTTTTCGCCGGCGATCTCTGCCAGCGTATTGCCCAGCACCTGCGTGTGGTCTAGGCTTATCGAAGTTATTATGCATATATCCGGGTCAACCATATTAGTGGCGTCCAGCCTGCCTCCCATGCCTGTTTCGAGCACCTGGAAGTCGATGTGTTTCTCATGGAAATACAAAAACGCAAGGGCGGTCACAACTTCAAAGGTGGTAAGCTTGCCGAAGCGTGCCTCCCGGTTGATGGCATTTACATGCTGCGCAATTAAGGCCATCAGCCGGGCAAAGCTTTTTTGAGATATCGGCCGCCCATTGACGGCTATTCTCTCCTGCCAGGAAACCAGGTGCGGCGAGGTGAATAGGCCTGTATGGTAGCCGGAGGAGAATAGAACACTGGAGACCATGGCGGCTGTGCTTCCCTTGCCCTTGGTACCTGCAATATGGATGGTTTTTCTGCCTTTATGCGGGTTGCCAAGCCTATCCAGCAAGATCTCCATCCGCCTCAGGTCATAATTGGCGGCGTTATAGGCCACGCCCTGAGATTTTTCATAATCTTCGAGGCTCTGGAGAAACGTTACAGCCTGCGTGTAGATCACGGCGAGCTGCATTATAGCACCGCTTTCGAGCACAGGTATAAGCAGCAGTCAACGTGAAAACAGACGAAGAACAGCCAGGCCCCTTAGGGTTTGACGTTCTTGGGCATATTGCGGCCCTTCCATTGGGCTTTGCCCTGCATGGTAAGTATCATCGATGCGATGGCTATAACTGTCATCGCGATGGCGCTGAAAGGGTAAATGACTATTAAATATTGAGGGAAATGAAAACGCTGTTGGTTGACCCACCAGAGTACAAGCGTGAGGAAGATGGCCATAAGTGCAGCAGCTGCGAGATCGACATGGGGCTGAGGTTGGGCCAGACTTATACCCAGTATAACCAGCGGCCCGATGAAGACTGCCAGAACGAGCAGATACATGAAGATCAGCAGGAAGGGGTCGAAATTGAACGTAGCGAAATTGCTCTTGGTCAGGCCTTTCCAGACCTCACTGGAATTATGATACATGCGGCACGAAACATGACTGTTGCCGTCAAGTAATCTATAGCGAAGCCCCATAGAATGTACACGCCTGCCTATAGCCAAGTCATCAACAACGTTTTGCCGTACCGCCGCGTATCCTCCGGAAGCGTCGTAGGCTTCCCTAGTGAATAATAGGAACTGGCCGACGCAGGAAAACAAGAGGGGATTACGCTGAACCCGGGTCAGCCCGATGGGTATGCCGCAAAGCGTGCCCATATAAAAAGCGGGTATGGTCAACTGCTCCGACCAGGTGACCACGATCTGGGTCGGCAACGCCGAGATTAAAGCAGCATCCTCCCCTGCCATGGCTGCTGCTGCGCAACGCAGCATGTCTGGCGCATGAATAGTGTCCGCATCGACAAAGAGCAGCAATTCGCCGTCGGCCGCCTCGGCCAGCTGGCTGCAGGCCCAATGTTTGCCCAACCAGTCGTCGGGCAGGGGCTTGCCCTTTAACAGCTTTAAGGCACTATTCTTTTGAGCGAAGCCCTGTAATATTTCCCAGGTTCGGTCCGTCGAATTGTCATCCAAAACTATTAACTGATAGTCGGGGTAATCCTGTGCCAGCAGACCGCTAACAGAGTTAGCGATATTTTGCTCTTCGTTGCGGGCTGGCACCAGGACCGAAAAGCGCGGCCATCTAGCAGGTGGGGGATAGCTGTGAAGTCTACGCAAATAGCGCAGATTGGTCAGCGAAATCAACAAAAGTACAACCAGGCCGACAATGATAGCCGTTTGCAGGTAAAACAGTATGTCAAAAAACAAATTCTGTTGCGGCAAATCTTCTCCCGGCGTGGGCTAATATAACTTTTGTTTCGGCAATTTACGGTCTTTCCAAGTAGCCCGGCCGGAAAGCGTCAGTATCATCGATGAGGCTGAAATAGCCGCCATCATGAGGGCGCTAACCGGGTAAAAAATAATCATATATATGGGAAATTTGAAACGCTGATAATAAACACACCAGATCAAAAGGGTGCCGATAATTGATATGGCTGACAAGCCCAGTGAAAGGGTCGGCGGGTATTGAGGCATTTTGAAAATCGCCAGCACTATGATTGGTTCCCACATGACGAAAAGAATCCAGAGCCATGTGATTCCGAAAAGAGGCACATTGTAATCATAAGCGGCGAACATATTCTTGGTCAGGCCCTGATGTACTTCTTTGAAATTATGGTACATCCGGCATGCTACGTTGTTCGTCCCATCGAAAACACGGTAGCGCAGGCCTGCGGCCATTATCCGTTGCGGCAACTGGAGGTCGTCAAGTATGTTTTGACGAATCGCTTCAAATCCGCCGCAAACCTCATAGGATTTCCTGCGGAACATCATAAGTTTGCCGCTTGAAGACAGTACCGAAACCTTCCTGGGCCTGAAGCGTGCCCGCAGAGGTACGACGGCAAATACGCCCAGGGCGAAAATCGGCATGATCAGTTTTTCCGCCCATGAAATTAATATATGGCGTGGCATGACGGAAATCATGTCCGCCTTTTCTTCCAGCATGGCGGAAACTGCGCACCGCAACGTATCGGCGGAATGTATGGTGTCCGAATCAGTGAACAGGATGAGATCTCCGTCGGATGCCTGGTATAGCTGATGACAGGCCCAGTGTTTGCCCAGCCAGTCCGGCGGTAACGGTTTCCCCCTGATTACCTTCAGCCGGCTATCCGACCGGCACAGCTCTTCCAGTATCTCCCCGGTCCTGTCCCTGGAATTATCATCCAGCACGATGACCTGGAAATCAGGGTAATCCTGTGCAAGAAGCGATTTTACACACGGGCTAATCTGTTTTTCTTCGTCCCTGGCAGGTACCAGCAATGATACGCGTGGATAGATGCTCAGCTTCTTATAATCATTGAGGTTTTTCAGGTTGCGCATATTGATGGCGGCCATGACCAGCATTGCCAGTATAAAAAACATGATCAGTGTATTTGGCAAAAGCAATGGGTCCGGGGGCATTATGACTTCCTCCACATATTGCGTAACCAGGGCTGCGGTTCAGGCCAGCCAGCTAAATAAGTATACCTTTTAACGGCAAGAATTGCAGTATGAGCGAGGCATATAACTATGAAGGGTAGTGGAAATTGCAACACAAGCAGGAAAATTAATAATCCCAGCATCCCTCCGATGGAGGTCCACACCCAGTTTTTTTGGATGGCGAACATCAAGCCCATGAAAACTGCCATTACCACAGGGCCCACCCACCCGGTGAGGCCCAGCCAGACGCCATAGGTGGTCGCTACCCCCATGCCCCCCTTGAATTTTAAAAACGGCGTAAAGGCGTGGGCCAGCACAGGTGCAATGGCCACCGCCACCAGCTCCCATCCGCTAACTCCCGACCATAGTTGAGCGAGCCAGACCGGCATACTTCCCTTGAAGGCATCCAGCAGTGCGGCGATTACGTAGAGGACCCTGCCGCCTGCCCTTGCTACATTAGAGGCGCCGGGCGCGCCGTCGCCGTAATTCCTGATATCTTTACGCAAAAAAAGACGGCCGATCCAGTAAGAGAAAGGAAATGAGCCGAGAATGAGGCCTACACATACCCATACTAAGCTAAGCATCGGCCAATTATTATATAATTATTCTATGAAATTTGTTAACAAGCTTTTGGAAGCGGGGCGCAAGAATCGCAGCCTGCTTTGCGTGGGGCTGGATCCCGACCCACAGAAAATGCCGGTCAAAGATGTTTTTGAATTTAATAAAGCTATAATCGATGCCACGGCCGACCTGGTATGCGCTTACAAACCCAACCTGGCATTCTATGAAGCACTGGGCGTACGCGGACTTCAGGCCCTCAAGAAGACCATTGCCTACATTCCGGCTGACATTCCAATCATCGGAGATGCCAAGAGGGGCGATATCGGCAACACGGCCAGCGCCTATGCCAAAGGTCTTTTCGGCTATTTCAAATTCGATGCGGTGACGGTCAACCCTTATCTGGGGTATGATTCCATCGAACCTTTCCTGCAGTATAAAGGCAAAGAGGTCTTCGTGCTTTGCCGCACCTCCAACCGCAGCGCCGCCGATTTTCAGGACCTGGTGGACAATTTTGGCATGAGGTTTTACCAGTCGGTGGCCATGCGCGCCAGGGAATGGAACAAAGAGAATAATATCGGCCTGGTGGTGGGGGCCACCTATCCCGAAGAGCTTAAGGAAATCAGGAAGATGTGCCCCGATATGCTACTGCTGATACCGGGCATAGGAGCGCAGGGTGGCGACCTGGAGCTTTCGGTTAAATATGGTGTCGACGCCGGCTCTGAGAAAGCTGTTATCGTAGCTGCCCGGCAGGTATTGTATGCTTCCAAAGGACCGGACTATGCGCAGGCTGCCGGCAAGGCAGCTAAACAGCTCCGGGACAAGATCAATCAGTTCCGCGGCCTTTAAAAGCCGATCTCACTACTCACGAATTTTGATCCGGGGGTAATTGGTATGGCTGAGACAAAAGAGACCGCCCGCACCATCTTTCATATCGACCTGGACGCGTTTTTTGTCACGGTGGAGCAGGTGCTTAACCCAGCCCTGTACGGGAAGCCTGTTATCGTGGGGGGAAGGCCGGAAGGCCGAGGGGTGGTAGCTTCAGCATCCTACGAAGCCAGGAAATGCGGCGTACACTCCGCTATGCCTCTAGCCAGGGCCAGGCGATTATGCCCGCAGGCCATTTTTCTGACCGGCAACTATCATCGCTACCTGGATTTCTCCCGCAAATTTATGGGCATCCTGGCCGATTACTCACCGAGTTTTCAACCCGGAGGATTGGATGAAGCCTATCTTGAGGTTACCGGCTGTGAGAACTTCGGCTCCTGGCGCAACCTGGCAATTAAAATGAAGGAGCGTATAAAAAGGGAGACCGGCCTGGTAGCATCGATCGGCATCGCATCCTGCCGAGTTGTCGCTAAAATAGCTTCCGATTTGAGTAAGCCGGACGGGTTGATCGAAGTGGCGCCGGGACAGGAGAAGGCCTTTCTGTCTCCTTTACCCGTCCAGAAAATGCCCGGCGTCGGCGAAAAAACAAACCGCGCCATGAAGTCGATGAATATCCTGACCATAGGGCAACTGGCTGATATGCCGGAGCCGCTGTTCAAAAGTCGCTTTGGAGAAGGTTTGCTGTGGCTGCGGGAGCACGCCAATGGGATAGACAATAGCCCGGTGGAAGCGTACGGAGAAGCCAAGTCTGCCAGCCGTGAAACCACCTTTGAAAAAGATACTTCGGATATTGGCCTTCTTAAGGCCACGCTGCGGTATTTTTCGGAAAAATTGGGGGCGGACCTGCGGGACTCGGAAAAGAAGGCGCGCACGGTGACCTTGAAGCTGCGCTATGCCGATTTCGAAACGATTAACCGAAGTAAGACATCGCGGGAAGCCACCAATCTCGATGATAAGATTTTCCAATCGGCAGTGCGGCTGCTGGACTCCACACTGGCGAAAAAATACAGAGCGGTCAGGCTTATCGGCCTGGAAGTATCAAACTTTGTAAATAGCGAAACGCAGCTGGGACTGTTCGATGCCGAGGCTAGGAAGTTGGAGCAAGTTGACCGTGCCATCGACGAGATACGCGATAAATACGGTTTCGATTCCATCCAGACGGGATATACTATGGAACTGAAGCAGAAATACAGCGGTACAACCAGGGATACATAACAGGCGTTGAAAGGACAACATTTTCGGATTCCGGTTGCCAACTGAAAAGGAAAATAAGGTGAGAATCGACTATTCTTCCATATCGGGGACTTATGATAAATACCGCTCTTACCCGCAGGGCCTGATAAAAAGGATTATCCAATTCGGGGAAATCCGTGAGGGAACCAGGGTGCTAGATTTGGGTTGCGGTACGGGGAATGTGTCTTCCCGGTTAAAAGAGCTGGTCAGTGTAGAAGTTATCAGCGCTGATAAGTCTATCTCCATGCTGGAAGCAGCCGTAGCAAAAGGTCTGGAAGTTATTTGTGCGGACGCTGACTATGTTAATATGCCTTTCGAAGAGAATTCCTTTAATGCAGTTATCGCTGCATATGTTATCCAACATATAAACAATCTGGAATTGCTGTTTGCAGAATGCCATCGCGTCCTGGGGGAAGGCTTTCTGGTGCTTCTGACATCGAGCCATAAGCAGATAGAAAGTCAGCATCCGGTCATCAGCGAGTTTTTCCCGGGCACTGTCGAAATCGAGAAAGCCCGGTTTACAGATATCCCGCAGATCTATGAGCTGCTAAGAGCGGTTGGGTTCACGGATATAAGCCATGAAGAGGTGCATGTTGAGGGCATTCCCATAGACTTGCGGTATCTCGAGCAGGTTAAAAATAAATTTGTTTCCACGTATCACCTCATTCCGCAAAGCGAGTTCGAGGAAGGTGTGAAACGGCTGGAAGCCTTCATAGAAGGCAAAGACGTGACTGAATACAGGGAGTGGCGAGGTAGCCTGGTGCGGGGAAGAAAGGCCGTTTAATCAATTTTGCATCGTGGTTTATAACTATTTGAGAGAAACGACCTACAATTTGTGGTGGGGAATGAGACAGGAGGGAAAGGTCAGATGGAACAGAGAGCTTACGGCAGGACGGGCGAAAAGTTTTCTATACTGAGCTTCGGTGCGCAACGGATTGTAGACGCGCACGGGTGCTCCGAGGAAGAGGCAATCAGAATGATTAACTACGCGCTCGACCATGGCATCAGGTACTTTGATACAGCCTGGATATATTCAGCAGGGCAGTCCGAAGAGCGGGTCGGCAAAGTGGCGAAAGATAGACGTGCCGAGATGTGGATAGTTACCAAGGTCTGGGCGCGTGACAGCAAGGGGGCCAGGACCCAACTGGAGCAGAGTCTAAAGCGGCTTCAAACCGACCATGTGGATGAGTGGCGTCTGCATAATGTCTGGTCGCTTGAAGAATTGGATAAGCTCACGGCTCCGGGCGGAGCGCTGGAGACTGCAATTAAGGCTCGTAAGGAAGGTCTCACGCGCTACATTAGCATCAGCGGGCACAGCAACCCTCAGGTCCAGATTCAGGCCCTGGAGCGCTTTCCATTTGATAGTGTGCTCTGTTCCACGTCGGTACTGGACCATTTCATCCTTAGTTTTATAGAGGAGTTTATACCTGTGGCCAAGGCCAAAGGCGTAGCGATTGCCGGTATGAAGATAATGGGGCTGGGAGTCCTGGCCCATCTTTATGAAAAAGCCCTACGCTACGCATTCGGGCTGCCTATCGACACTGCCGTAGTAGGTATGGACAATATGGAGCAGTTGAAAAATAACCTAGCTGTGGCCGAGGAATATAAACCACTGACTGATGAAGAGCGGCTGAAGCTCTTCAAAGAGGTTTTGCCCCTCGTTTCACCCAAGAACGCCCCCTGGAAGGCTGAAAACTGGACCAACCCGGTGATGTGGAAAAAGAGGTAAATAACTGCGCTGTTTCAGCGCTTCATGACTTCCAGCATATAGAGGATGCGGCAACTGATTTCAAGAAGCTCGGTCATGACATAAGCTTCCTCTAAAGTCTGGCCTCTGGCAAAGCTGCCGTGCTTATGCACAATTACTACAGCATTGGTTTTCAGGGCTTCGGCTACCTCGGCGGCAAATCCGCCTGGGACGGGTTCGCTGCCAAACCCTATTACGGGAACGGTGGGGATAAATAGCTTGCCTGCTTCGTCCGGGGGATATATTTTATCGCTCAGGAAAGAGAGGGCCGTGGCGTGGATGGGGTGGCAATGTACTATCGCAGTAGAAAGAGTCTTGGTATATATGGCACGGTGAACGCCAAGTTCGGAAGACGCTTTACGTGTGTTTTCGTCGTCTTTGTCTACGCCGGTTACAATCAGATCGGGTTCTTCCAGGTATCCCAACCTGCTGCCGCTGCGTGTAATGCACAGGTTGGTTCCCTGCTTCAGGCTGAGATTGCCTCCATGCATGGAAACCATGCCCCGGGTATAGAGATCGCTTCCAATGGTTTTAAAATGAGGCAACAGATCTTTAAGCTCTAAGTCCAATTTAACTTACCTCCTGCAATTGATATAACGGCGCCTTAAGTTGAACCGTGCAGGTGTGGCCACAGTGAATTTTCCAGCTAGGAAGCTTTTTTGTTAGAGGCGTTAAGCTTTTTCATCAGCCGCGATTTCTTTCTAGCGGCGGTATTGCGGTGTATAACCCTTTTCCTGGCGGCTTTGTCCAGTGAGCTTATAGCCTGAACTACGGCTGCCCGGGCATCTTCGCTTTTTTTACCGGTTACCAGTTTCTCTGCCTTGGCAACATCGGTCCTGGTGCTGCTCCGGATAGCCTTATTGCGTTCCGCTTTCCTGGCGGCTGATCTGGCTGATTTCTCTGCTGTTTTAGTCTTGGGCAATTGTGCCTACCTCCTTTGATATCAAGAACTGACGTTGAGCCTGTCTTTTTGCGCCTTGGTAGCACTAATCACGCCACGCAGGCTCATAATTCTGCTCAGTATATGATTCAGTTGTGCCATATTTTTTATTTCAATCGTTGCGAACATCGAAAATACGTCGTCGCTGTATTGAGTGCTTACACTCGTTATATTTATCTTTTCCTCCGCCACCACCGTGGTAATATCGCGCAGCAGGCCGACCCTATCCCACGCTTCAACTTGTACGTTTATGGGATAGACGTCCTCAACCACGCCCCAGCTAACCTCTATCAGCCTCTCCTTCTCCTCCTCGTTAATTATGTTGATGCAGGTCTTGCGGTGAACGGTTATGCCGCTGCTCCGCGTAATGTATCCGATAATATCATCACCGGGCACAGGATGGCAACATTGAGCCAGGTGCGTAAGCAAGTCACCCACACCCAGCACCTGTATGCCGGAGCCAGTGAGGTGTTTGACTACAGGGGCGGGCGATTTAGTAGGCACGACCGGGAGCTCCTCCGGCTGGCCAGCGACTTTCAGTGCGATCTGATGTGGAGTAATGCCTCCGTAACCAATGGCAGCTAGGAAATCATCGACAGTATCAAACTCCATCTGTCTGGCCATATCTTCGATATTGGCGAAATCCAGTCCCATGCGCTTACGTTCTTTCTCCAGAATCGTCCTGCCGCGCTCGATATTCTGTACCCTTTCCTGCTTTTTAAACCAGGCGCGGATTTTTTCCTTGGCATGGGCGGTTTTAACGAATCCCAGATCGGTGTTGAGCCAGTCCAGGCTGGGGGCTTTCTCCCCTTTGCTCACCATAATATCCACTATATCGCTGTTCTTGAGTTCATAATTGAGCGGTACCAGCCGTCCATTTATCTTGGCGCCGATGCAGCGATGTCCCAGGTCGGTATGGATTCGATAGGCAAAATCGAGGGGTGTGGCACCCTTGGGGAAAGGCTTGATCTCTCCTTTAGGGGTGTATACGAATACCTGGTCAACGAAAAAGTCCTCTTTGACCGTTTTAAGGAACTCTTCGCTGTCGAGCGAGCTCTGCCAGTCGATCAACTGTCGTAGCCAGGACAATTTTTCTTCAAAATGCAGGTCCGGCTTGGCCCCTTCCTTATAACGCCAGTGAGCGGCCACACCGTATTCGGATACACGATGCATCTCGTAAGTGCGTATTTGAATTTCCAGGGGAGTGGTGCCCTGCATAAGGACCGTAGTATGCAGGGACTGGTAGCCGTTTTCCTTGGGATTGGCAATATAATCTGTGAATTCATCGGTGATAGGGTGCCAGAGGTTATGTATTATGCCGAGTATTTTATAGCAGTCCGGGATTGAATCTACCAGGACTCGAAGGGCAAAAAGATCGTGGATGTCACCGAAGTTCCTGCCGATGGTGGCGTATTTGTGGATTTTGTTGTAGATGCTGTAGATGTGCTTCGGCCGGCCTGTTACCTCTCCCTCGATTCCCGCCTTTTTCATTTCTTCACGCAGTATATTGGCGGAGTCTTCGACAAACCCCTCGCGTTCCGTCCTTCGCACGGACACCATGCGCGCGATTTCATGATACTGTTCCGGCTCAAGGAAGCGGAAAGCCAGATCTTCAAGTTGCCATTTGATCTGCCACATGCCGAGCCGGTGGGCCAGGGGAGCGTATATTTCCAGGGTTTCCTGTGCTATGGCACGACGCCTTTCGGCGGGCAGGGCCTCCAGTGTCTCCATATTGTGCATCCTGTCGGCCAATTTAATGAAGACCACCCGCATATCCTCCGCCATGGCGATGAGCATCTTGCGGAGGTTCTCTGCCTGGCTTTCCTGGCTGCTGACTACAATCTCCCGCTTCCAGGAAACCTTGCTCAGCTTGGTAACCCCATCCACCAATTTGCCGACCACGGGGCCGAATTTCTTTTCCAACTCGGCAATCGATACGTTGCAGTCTTCAGGGACATCGTGCAGGAGGGCGGCGGCAAGTGTAGCAGCATCAAGCTGCAGATTAGCCAGGGTTATGGCAGTTTCAAGAGGATGTTCCAGATAAGGAACGCCGGATTTACGCTTCTGTCCTTCATGAGCGTCATGGGCATATTTATAGGCAGCCTCCACGACTGCAACTTTTTCGGGAGGCAGATACTCCCTGGCCTTAGTAAATAATGGAGAAGGATCCATGCGTTCACCGGTTTAACAGTATGATAAAGCATGCCCGGTGACTATGGCAAATATGCTAAATGTGATTTTAATCATTTGCATCCGCCCCGTATGGTCGTACTATACTTTTATGTTGACGGTTCAATACCGCCGGTGGGGCGAACCGTAACAGTTTGATCAAATACTTGGAGGTGCTTAATGAAGATAGTGAAACTTTGCCGTGAGGGCACGTGCTGCCCGGCAGTCAAGGTATATGAAAATAGGGTGGAGATCGGTGAGGATGAAAATACCTGCGTGCTGAGCATGGACGAATACGAGATACTGAAAGAGAAGATCCTGGCAAAAGAGATCTAAACTCAAGAGTTAAACGACTGGAATAAGTCCACCGTCCCACCCGGTGGACTTATTCTTGAATCAATCAATATTTACCCGACATTGCCCATAGGCCGTATATACGACAGGGGACCTTCCCAAAGTTGAACTTCAGCCATTGTAGCGGTATGCTTTATTAACCCGCACGCCATATTTCGATCGAGAGGACTGTCATGATAGCCAAAGTTAGAACCGACCTTGACTCTATCTTTTTACCGCGAAATGCCGCTGTAATCGGAGCTTCGTATAAGGATTTTTTTACCTGGGCCATGATGGGCGGAAAATTAAAGGAGCATTTCTTCCCCGTCAATCCCAACTACCAGGAGGTGATGGGCAGGAAATGCTACAGCAGCATCCTCGACATCGAGGAGCCCGTCGATTATGCCGTTTTAGTGGTACCATCCCGTCTGGCAATTAAGTCAGTGCAGGAGTGCATTCAAAAGGGAGTGAAAGGCGTGCACCTTTTTACGTCCGGTTTCAGTGAAACCGGCACCGCCGAAGGCATTAGACTGGAGAAAGATCTAGCTGCGCTGGTTAAGGGCAGGATAAGGATGATAGGCCCTAACTGCATGGGCATATATTGCCCCAAGTCAGGCCTGTCCTTCAATCCGATGTCGGCCTACAGGGAAGGCAATATCGGCATCATCACGCAGAGCGGCACATTCGCACAATTTTTCATTCAATCTGAAAAACCTCGCAATATCCGCATAAGCAAGATGATCAGCTACGGTAATGCCGTAGATATCGATTGCCCGGAGTTGCTTGATTACTACGCGGATGATCCTGATACACATATTATCGCCCTTTACATCGAGGGCATAAAGGATGGGCGATTGCTCAAGGAAGCACTGGAGCGGGCGGCAGCCAAGAAACCCGTAATAGCTTTAAAAGGCGGAGTAACCGAGCAGGGTGCACGGGTGGCGTCGTCTCATACGGGGTCCCTGGCAGGGGTCGGGCGGATCTGGGAAACGATGTTTCGGCAGGCCGGGGCGCTGCTTGTCAACGATATAGATGAACTGATTAATACGGCTCTGGCCTTCGGCAGCTTGAAGCCCCCTCAAGGCAAGGGTATATCCATCATCACGTATTCTGGCGGCTTTAGCGTTGTGCAGAGTGACCTGGCAATTAAGGCGGGTCTGGATGTGCCGCAACTGTCGGAGGGAGCTCGGGAAAAATTGCGCAAGATAGTGCCCTCGGCCGGCACTATGATTGGGAATCCCCTGGATGCCTGGCAGGTATTTCACAGGGTCAACAAGGGCCAGGGTACACTTGATGAAATCATCAAGATTGTTGCCGATGAAAGCCAGATTCATTCTATAATTTTGCAGATTGATAACCTGAGGTTTCTGGCTGCGACATGGGGTAAAAAGTTTGCAGAAAGCTTCAATAGCTTCAGCAATATCGTTGCGGAGGGCTGCCTCTATACCCGTGATACCACCGGCAAGGTGATTATGCTGAGCATATATATGGACCCATTTCAGAGCAATGAAACTGAGAGAAAGGTATACCTGGACTTTAAGGCCCGCTGCGAAGAGCATAATCTTGCGGTCTATCCTTCGCTTAACTCTGCCATTAATACGGTCAGCAATATGTACAGGTACACGCAGCTCAAGCATGAAGGTTTGCTGCGGAGTACAGGGTGAATCGGTATGCAGACACCGGAGTACGCTGTCATTCTGGTCACCGCTTCGCATTTGCAAGAAGCACGAAAAATTGCCGCTGTTCTTTTGGATAAACATAAAGCGGCGTGCGTGAACATCGTGCCACGGGTCCACTCCAGTTTCTGGTGGCAGGGCAAGATAGGTAAAGCTGAAGAATCGCTGCTGGTGATAAAAAAACTACTTCGGCGACGCAGGCCGTTATTGACCTGGTCAAAGCCAACCACAGCTACACCCTTCCTGAGATAATTGCCCTCCCGATCATTGGCGGCAACCCGGACTACCTCGACTGGATAAAACGGGAAGTCCAACCGTAAAGCGCAACGTTTGGAAAATTGAACCTTTTCATATATTATAATAAGCCTTTGGGAGGTGGGTTACGTGTTTAAAGCGCCACGCGGCACCGCCGATATTTTGCCGGAAGAGCAGGCATACTGGCGTTACATCGAAGAAAAAGCCATGTCTGTCTGCCGGCAATACGATTTTATGATGATAAGCACCCCCGCATTTGAAGATGCGGGACTATTTACTCGCAGCGTGGGCGAAGGCACCGACATCGTTAACAAAGAGATGTATGTCTTCAGGGACCGCAGCGCCAATGAGCTGGCGCTTCGTCCCGAGGGGACTGCATCGGTTTGCCGAGCGTACATCGAGCATGGCATGGACAACCTGCCTCAGCCTGTGAAGCTGTTTTATTTTGCAGACATCTTCCGATACGAAAGGCCCCAGGCCGGCCGCTACCGCCAGCACCACCAGTTCGGCTGTGAAGCCATTGGCGAAGCCTCTCCCATGCTGGACGCCGAGGTAATCCACATGGCTCTCACCTTCTTTAAATCTCTGGGGCTCACCAATTTTTCTCTACAGTTAAATAGTATCGGTTGTAATAAATGCAGGCCTGCATATCTTGAACGGCTGCGGGAGTATTATACGCCTCTTAAAGACCAACTGTGCGGCGATTGTCGCACCAGGTTGGAGAAGAACCCCCTGAGGTTGCTTGATTGCAAGAAACCCACCTGCCAGGTTGCGGCCGATGAATCTCCCAAAAGCTCGGACTATCTCTGCGAAGACTGCGGGCGACACTGGGAGTCCTTAAAAGGATATCTGACGGCCCTTGGTATCGAATTTGTACTTAACCACAGGCTGGTTAGAGGCCTGGACTATTACACCAAGACCGTATTTGAGATACAGCCCTTTGAGGGGGGCTCGCAGAGCGCCCTGGGGGGCGGCGGGCGCTATGACGACCTGATCGCTATGCTGGGAGGGAAAGACACACCTGCCATCGGCTTTGCCACCGGCCTGGAACGGATTGTGCTCAACTTAAAGAGTCAGAGCATAGAGGTGCCAAATAACAATAAACCGGCCCTGTTCATTGCCTGCATGGGCGACCAGGCAAAGACTGCAGCTTTAAAAATCGCTGCAGATTTGCGTGAAGCGGGCATTTCGGTTGTAGTATCTGCCGGAGAACGAAGCCTGAAGGCACAGCTAAGGCATGCCAATGCCGTCGGCGCCACCTCTGCCGCAATCATAGGCGATGACGAGGTGAAAAGCGGCACGGTAATGTTACGCAATATGGAGACAGGTGAGCAGCAGGAAGTCCAGCCGGAAGAGCTAAAAAAGCTTTCGGCCACATAAAAAATAGATTTAAGGGGATTATTTATGGATACTTTTGAAGCTATTTATAACCGACGGAGCATACGGCGCTACCAGGATAAACCAGTGCCTGATGATATGCTGAATAGGGTCCTGGATGCGGCCCGCTGGGCGCCTTCCTGGGCCAATTCGCAGTGCACCCGCTACGTAGTTATAAAGGACCCGGCCACAAAGGCAAAGTTGGCCGAGTGCGTCAACAAGGGCAACCCGGCTACCGAGGCCCTGAAAAATGCCCCGATCGTTATTGTAGCCTGCGCCGAGCTTAAAAAATCGGGCTATTATCGGGATATGGCAGTTACCGACAGGGGTGATTGGTTTATGTTTGATGTGGGAATCGCCATGGAGAACTTGGCGCTGGCGGCACAGGCGCTGGGCCTAGGCACCGTTCATGTAGGGTTGATACCCGATTCCAAAAAAATAGATGAAATTCTGGGCCTGCCCGAAGGTATAGTTTCCGTTGAAATGATGCCTCTGGGATTCCCGGCAGGTGAGGCTAAGGCGCCGCCGCGCAAAGAGCTGGCAGAAATTGTGTTTTACGAAAAGTACGGAAACCACTAGAATTTAAACGGTTTCTTCAAAGGAATTTTTCTGCCCGCTGCGGTTACCGAGGCTTACAGCTTCACTGCACGGGCTGAAAATTTTTATAAAGGAGGAAAATATGGCCAAGACAATCGCTGAGATCAACGAGAAAATCAGAAAAGGCCAGGCGGTTGTGGTCACTGCTGAAGAAGTGATCGATATCGCCAAGAAGAAGGGCGTAGCCGCCGCAGCCAAAGAGATCGATGTGGTAACTACCGGGACCTTCGGCCCGATGTGCTCGTCCAGCGCTTATATGAACCTTGGCCATACCAGCCCTAGGATGAAGGTGGGTGGTGGCAGGGTCTACCTGAACGATATCCCGGCCTACACCGGAGTCGCCGCCGTCGATGTTATCCTGGGAGCGACAGCTATGCCGGATGACGATCCCAAAAACAGGGTATACCCGGGTGAGTTCAAATACGGCGGTGGGCATGTTATCGAGGAACTGGTGGCAGGCAAAGATATCAAAATGGTGGCCACAGCCTACGGTACGGACTGCTACCCAAGGAGGAAACTGGAAACCTGGATAAATATAAATACAATCAATGAGGCCGTTTTGTTCAACCTGCGCAATGCTTACCAGAACTATAATGTGGCCGTGAATGTCAGCGACCGCATGATTTACACCTATATGGGTGTGCTCAAGCCCAGGATGGGCAATGCTAATTTCTGCTCGGCGGGGCAACTGGCGCCGCTGCTCAATGACCCGTTTTACAAAACGATCGGCATAGGGACCAAGATTTTCTTGGGCGGTGGAATAGGTTATGTGGCATGGAACGGCACACAGCATAACCCCTCCGCCCCGCGTACGGAAAAGGGCGTCCCGACTCGCGGTGCGGGGACACTGGCCGTCATTGGAGACCTGAAGCAAATGAAGCCGAAATGGCTGGTGGGCACCAGTTTTCTGGGGTACGGCGCGACGCTTACTGTTGGTATCGGAGTGCCCATCCCCGTATTGGATGAAGAGATCCTTGGCTATACGCTGGTGACCGATGCCGATATCCTGGCGCCGGTTGTGGATTATGCCGACGCCTATCCCAACCGGAAACCGGATGTCCTGGCCGAGGTAAGCTATGCCGAACTGAAGTCAGGCAAGATAATTGTCAACGGTAAAGATATCCCCACAGCATCGCTTTCCAGCTACCCGGGAGCGGTGGAGATAGCCAATACGCTCAAGGACTGGATCAAGAAGGGCGAGTTCCTGCTGACCGATCCGGTGGCTGCTTTGCCGGGTGTCGAATCGGGCGTTAAGCTCAAGGCACTTGATGAGCGGCCTCTGCCCTGAAGGAGAGAAGAGAAATGAAAGTTTCTAAAAAAATAGTATTGCACTTCCCACAAAAGACCACCGACAAGCCCATCGTCTCCGGTCTAATCAGACAATACGGGCTGGAGTTTAACATCCTTAAGGCTTCCATATCTCCGGGAGAGGAAGGTTTGATGGTTATGGAGCTGTCCGGGGACCAGAAAGAATATGACCGTGGAATCCGCTATCTTCAATCGGCCGGCGTGGAGATTCAGTCGTTAAGCCAGGACGTGACACGCAACGAAGGGCGCTGCACGCACTGCGGAGCATGTATCACCATGTGCCCTACAAGGGCATTTTCGCTGGAGAAGCGAACCAGAAAAGTGGCCTTTGATAATTCCAAGTGCATAGTCTGTGAACTATGCGTGAGGGCTTGTCCGCCGCGGGCTATGGAGCTGCATTTCTAACGTTTTGCCGCAGCTTCTGGCTTTGATGTTATGTATGAGCAGCGGACATACCGCCATAAGATAAAGGGCTCCGGTCTTGTCTCTTTTACTGCGAAAGTTAAGGAGACCGACCTTTTTATCCTTGCCCAAAGCGAACTTAGTGGCGAAACACTCTTTTTGATCGACGAATACCGCAGACCACTGGAGAAGTATATCCGTTCGCATCCCCTTTTTCTGCACAGCCTTGAGCCGCTGTCTGTTGATGAAGCAGCCCCGGAGATCGTTCGGCTGATGGCCCGTGCCGGAAAGGCCGCCAGAGTCGGACCGATGGCGGCGGTAGCCGGCGCCATGGCCGAACTCGTAGGTAACAGGCTTCTGGAGTACTCGCAGGAGGTGATAGTCGAAAATGGCGGCGACATTTTTATGAAGATCAGCAAGCGGCGCCGCATTGGCATATTTGCGGGCGACTCACCTTTTACGGGTAAGCTGGCTCTGGAGATAGATCCCAAAGGGACACCCCTGGGAATATGCACATCGTCGGGAACGGTAGGGCCCTCCCTGAGCCTGGGATCGACGGATGCTACAATTGTTCTATCCAGGTCGGCGGCGCTGGCGGACGCCGCGGCAACAGCCATCGGCAACCTTGTTAAAACAGTGGATGACATTCAGGACGCGCTGAACTATGGTAGAGAGATAAAGGACGTTACCGGGATAGTAATAGTTATGGGTGGCAGGATGGGCGCCTGGGGCGATATAAAGCTGATCAAAATCTAAAAGGAAATTAGACTCCGCAGCATTTTACAGTAATCGGGATTGTGAAAGTGACTGATGCTCCCTTGCTGTCAGATACTTCCACACTGATTGTGTAATTGCCGGGCTCACCAGCGGCGATCCATTGCACTTCCGCACCATTCCCGATCAGTTTACCGCCGGTTGTCATCCAAACATAATCAAGCTTGTCGTTATCCGGATCGCTGGCCAGGCAGTAGATATCGGCCGTCTCAAATTTTTTAATTACGAGGTCCGGGATTCTGTTCTGCTGCACGTCCGACAATTTGATCGTTACCGGCAGGCGGCCCTGTCGCGTGAATTTTAAAGCTGTGATAACCGGGGGATTATTGGGTTTCTCAGGTACATTGATGATGATGTTGCCGGTGACGGAGCCGCCCTTGCTATCACTAACCACAACCATGATATCGTAGTCGCCGCCTTTTTCCGGGGCTGTCCAGGTAACTGTAGAAGCTGTCCCATCGATGGTGCCGCCGGTAGCAGTCCATTTGTAAGTTAAATTGTCGCCATTGGGATCGGAGACGTCGCATATAATGCTTGTCTTGCCCAGGATTGGAACCTGGTGGTCGGCACTCAAAGACGTAATAACCGGTGACGTAACTACAGCTGCAGCAGGCTGTTGGACGGGGGGCGCCTCCTCCTGCTGTTCGCTGCAGCCGACCAGGGCTGGAATGAGCAGCAAAAAAAGAGTAAATACGATAGCGGGGCGAACTAACAATCTTGAACTCATGGCGCTAAAAAGTCCTATAAAAGAGCCGGTACAAGTTAAACCTTCTTTTTAGACAGCAGCCTGCTGATCCAGAACTGGTGTGAGAAGAAGGGACCCGGATGTATGATAATTATGAGGACGGCCAGTATGAACAATCCGATGTCGAAATACATAGACTGCAGGGGAGTTAGTCCGCCGAAAATTCCAAAGCACTCGCACTCGGGGAATTTTTCCCTTCCTATGGCAATTGCATAGGAGTTGTTGGCCATAAATCCTAACACCATCGGTATAAACAGTATTGCGACCAGGCGCGGCCAGATGCCGATCACCAGAGCGGCGCCTATCAGGATTTCACTCAAGGGCAGAATCCAGGGGATAAAGACCAGGCCGATAAAGCGCGCCAGTTCCGGCGTCAATATAAAGTCGGGTATAAATCTATCCAAGAATTCGGTCTGGCCCGGGATCGTACCCAGTTCAGCTAGCTTGCCTATGCCTGCGAAAAGCAGGATGGCGCCGATGATGGTGCAGGCTGCGATGCTGATTATACTGCGAGCCATGGGCTGGCTTTCATATTCATAGTTAGCGGGCATGTTGATATCCTTATACGAAATATACGTCTTGACTTAATGGAAATTATAATCTACACTAATGCGAGTATGCAAACCTTGGTTTTATGGTGAGTCTTAAACTGGCAGCCTCTTAAAATCGGGAGACCATAATGCCGGGACTAAGACTCCCAGCGTATGTTTCAAGAGGTCTTGAGCCGAACGGACCCGTCCAGAATCCATGGGGCATAGTGATTATCAACAAGGAGGCATCAATGGCCCTAACGGACAAGACCCTTACCTGCGCCGAGTGCGGCAAATCATTCGTCTTCACAATAGGCGAACAGGAATTCTATCAGTCGAAAGGACTTCAGAACGAACCCAAGCGCTGCCCTGATTGCAGAACCAACAGGAAGCAGTCTCGCTCTGGTGGTTCAGGCAAGTCCAGGCAGATGTTCAAAGCCACATGTGCAAGGTGCGGCACCGAGTGTGAAGTACCTTTTGAACCGAGACAGGAACGTCCGGTTTATTGCAGCGCCTGTTACGCATCGTCTAAACCGGAAAATTAAATATATATAGATCTCCCGCAGTCTCCCGCG
>JBEKVW010000033.1:0-21207 GCA_049513695.1 Dehalococcoidia bacterium
CGACTCACCGGGAAAACCCACAATTATGTCGGTGCTCAAAGCAATGTCCGGGATCATTTGTCGTGTTTGCAGGATAAGCGATCGGTAATCGTTATAGGTGTACTGACGTTGCATGGCTTCTAAGATGCGGTCGTCTCCGGCCTGCAGTGGAACGCAGAAATGGTGGCATATTTTATCAAGCGTTGCGATCGAGTTGATCAAGTCCAAGCTCATATCTCTAGGATGATTGGTCAGGAACCTGATGCGAAACAAGCCTTCAATTTGATTGAGCCTGGTCAGCAGGCCACTCAAATCGGTCCCATTGACCAGGTCTTTTCCATATGAATTAACATTTTGTCCGAGGAGAATGATTTCCCTGGCTCCTTCCCCTACAGTCCTCTCAACTTCTTTAATAATATCTGCCGGCGTACGGCTTCGTTCTTTGCCTCTACGATATGGGACGATACAATATGAACAAAAATTGTTGCATCCCTGGATAATTGGAATATAGACACTGAGCGATGAGGGAGATTGCAGCGGTTTTTCCATACTGACGTGCAGATTTCCTATAGATTCGCTTAACAACCAGTCCTCGAAAGAGTGGGGCTCACCCGGCTTGAAAAAATGATCGACATGCGGAAAAGATCTGGTGAGGGCCCGCAGATCATCGGTCACAAGACAACCTGTTACGGCTATACGCATTTCAGGCTTCATATGTTTGATTCCCTTCAAATAGCCCAGCATACCGTTAACTTTATCTTCTGCATTCTGCCTGACGACACAGGTATTAAGTAAAATTAAATCTGCATCCTTAATATCCTTGACGTTTTCCAGTCCCAGCGAGGCCAAGTGCCTGGCCAGGCCGGATGACTCCGCCTTATTCATCTGGCAGCCCATGGTCCAAATGTGATATTTCATATAGTCCGCAAATAAAAAGTTTTTGATCGATTCTTAATAAGGCAGGATACGGAGATAGCTAAACGTTGAAATCAGGATTACTGGCGGAGGGAAAGGGATTCGAACCCTTGACCCCGGTTTCCCGAGGCAACCGCTTAGCAGGCGGCCGCACTAGACCACTATGCGATCCCTCCGGCAACTATATTTCGGCTGAATTGCGACATGCAATATAGCATAGTTTGAATTGGGGTTTCAAGCAACCGCCCGATAGGCGATTGTATCTATAATCCCCGTTTGTTATGATAGTGACCTGATGAGACGACGTGGACATCAGATTAATATCCAAATCAAACGCGGCTTGAAGTTCCCTTTTTCGCAGCGGTGGTTGACAGCGATCTGCAGAACCGTTCTTGATGAAGAGAAGGTTGTTAAACCCGTCGAAATTGAGTGCATTATCACGGACGACACTACCATACAAAGGCTAAATAAGCAGTTCCGCAATATTGATGAACCAACCGATGTGCTGTCGTTTGCTTTCAGAAATGCACGTACTGACGCACAAGGGGCCAGCTTTCCTGAGGTGCCGGACAGTCCGGAAATCCTGGGACAAATAATCGTTTCCTTTCCCAGAGCTACTATGCAAGCTGCTTCACGTTGCCATGGCGTTGATCGGGAACTGACCATACTGGTAGTACACGGGATACTCCATTTGCTGGGCTATGATCATCAGGTCCCGGCTGATAATCGGAAAATGAGGCAGCGTGAGAAACATATAATAGAGATTTTAAGAGATAAGCCGGGGCTAGCATGAGCGCACCCATCAGAGTTACCGACAGCATCTATATGATCGGCAGTTCGGAGATCTCAGATCCCATGGACTGCTGCATCTATCTTGTCGATGCCGGCGAATTAGTGCTGATCGATACGGGAGCAGGTAAGAATGCCGGCAGGTTGGTAGACAATATCCAAGCAATGGGATTGATGCCCGAAAAATTGAGCACAATTATCATAACCCACGCTCACATTGACCACATCGGTTCGCTCTATGATTTGAAGACGAAATATAATACCAAAGTCATAGCGCATGAAGCTGATGCACAGGCAATCGAGTTGGGCAAAAAGGTGGGCGCAGAGTATTACGGTGTTAAATACCGACCCTGCAAAGTAGACATAATGTTACAAGGCGAATCCGGTAGTTTTAAGATAGGCGCCTTTGAATTCCAGTTTTTGCATATACCGGGCCATACTCCAGGCAGCATTGTTGTTATTTTCGACAACGTGGGAGGAGAAAAGGTACTGTTCGGACAGGATATACACGGTCCTTACCACCCGATGTGGGGAGGAGAGCCTCTAAAAGCCATAAAATCACTCGAAAAGCTTAGAGAAATAAGGGCGGATATATTGTGTGAAGGGCATTTCGGTGTGATTAAGCCCGCCAAAGAGGTGGATGAATTTATCAGTGAATACATAGACGGTTTAAAAAGTCGGTAAGAAGAATATTAAGGTCAAATTCTAATAGTTGGCTTTGTCCTTGGATATTTACGGATGTGCTGGTGCACCATCTTAACGGTCTTGTCCAGGTTATTCCGCAAATTTACCACAGAATGATCGAATAATTTCTCGCTTTCCATCTCCTTTCTAGCCTTGTTGATGCGAATCGTTATGTCTTCGTCCGTATCTGTATTACGTTTTTTCATCCGCTCTAACAGTTCATCGATGGAGGGAGGCGCCAGGAAAATGAACAGAGCACCGGTGATTTTCTTTTTTAGAGTAGCAGCGCCCTGTACGTCGACCTTCAAAATAACATCTTTTCCAGCATCCAGAGCACACTGCACCTCCGATTTCAGTACACCATAGTAATTGCCATAAACTTCGGCGTATTCCAGAAAATCTTCGGCATCGATTTTTCGCATAAATTCATCTTTGGAGAGAAAATGATAATCCACGCCATCAACCTCTCCCGGCCGTTTTTTTCTGGTAGTTGCCGTAACGATGTGATGGAAATTTGGGTTTTTACCAATAATTGCGTCTATTACGACATCCTTCCCCACGCCGGATGGGCCGGAAATTACAATTATCCGAGGAACTCTTTTTTTACCGGATGATTTCATATTTTAAAATATTATTACACAGTACTTTAATAACAGTTTAATATGAATGAATCGAAAAATAAATATCTGCACATTTTAAAACGTATATGTTGAACAAATTTTGGCCATTGGATATACTCAACACGGGTTGGGTCAGACAGCTATATACTATTTGGCGTATGCTAACCGATTACAGCGAGGAGATAATTTTCGATGAAAAAGAGTATCCGCGAGGTCGAAGTAACAGGGAAAAGAGTGCTGGTAAGGGTTGATTTCAATTTGCCACTTGACCCTAAAACCAACGAAATCATGGACGACAGCCGTATTATAGCCAGCTTGCCTACCATTTGGTACCTGGTGGAACATAAAGCAAAGATAATCCTTTGCTCCCACCTGGGCAGGCCCGATGGGAAAATTGTAGAGTCACTGCGCATGACTCCCATTGCCGAGCGCCTTTCTCAATTGACCAATTTACCCATCTACACAGTCTCCGATTGCGTAGGGCCGAAAGTAAAGAAGGCCGTAGCAAAGTTGAAGAATGGAGACATATTGTTGCTGGAGAATTTGCGCTTCCATCCTGAAGAAGAGAAAAATGACCCCGGTTTTGCCAGGCAGCTTGCTGACCTGGCTGATATCTATGTCGACGATGCTTTCGGTACCGCACACCGCGCTCACGCCTCCAATTACGGAGTGGCCAAACTGCTGCCCTCATATGCCGGCCTGCTGCTTGAAAAGGAACTTAAAGCACTGGGCAACCTGCTGACCAATGCCCAGCATCCTTTTGCAGCACTGCTGGGGGGCGCTAAGGTTAGTGACAAGATCACGCTCATCAATAATTTGATGAACAAGGTCGATATTCTCCCCATAGGGGGCGGCATGGCCGCTACTTTTCTCAGCGCACAGAATTACGGTGTCGGGCTTTCATCGGTTGAAGCAGATAAAAAAGACCTGGCCAACCAGATAGTTGCCTCAGCAAAAACCAGTAATGTGTCACTTTTGCTGCCCGTGGATGTTATTGTGGCCGACGCCATCAACGACCAGGCCAAATTCTCTATAGCTCCGATTTCGATGATACCCGCCAATAAATATATTGTGGATATAGGCCCTCAAACCATCGAGCTATTTACTGAGAACCTGAAAAAATGCCATACCATCTTCTGGAATGGGCCTATGGGAGTGATTGAAATACCGCAGTTTGCCCGTGGCACGAGGGCCATGGCGGACCTGCTGGCCAACATCCATGCAACAACGGTGATAGGCGGAGGTTCAACGGCGGAAATCGTGGCTGAGATGAACCTCAGTTCCAAGATGACCCACGTATCGACCGGCGGGGGCGCCAGCTTAAACTTTTTGGAAGGGGCGGTCCTGCCCGGCGTTGAGGTTTTAAGCGATGCATAATAACGTTGAGTCGAAGGTTTTCCCGGTTAATATCGAATTATGTACCCGTTTAAAACGGAGTAAATTTTGCGCAGACCACTAATTGCCGGAAACTGGAAAATGAACACCACCGTTGATGAAGCCGTCATTCTGGTGAAGGACATGCTGTCCGAATTGAACGCTTTAAACAATGTAGATCGTATCCTCTGCCCGCCCTTCATATCTCTGCAGCGGGTAAGCGAGATAGTCAAGGATAGTACCGTGGTCGTCGGGGCACAGAATATGTATTTTAAGGAAAAGGGCGCCTTTACCGGAGAAATATCGCCGCTGATGCTGAAAGTGCTCTGTAAATACGTCATCCTCGGTCACTCGGAGCGCAGGCAGTTTTTCGGCGAGACAGATGGTATAGTTAATGAGAAGCTCAAAGCTGCCCTAGCTAATGGCCTGCTGCCCATCTTTTGCATCGGTGAATCGCTGCAGGAAAATGAAGCCGGTAAGACTAGGGATGTTTTGACAAGGCAAATAAATGGCGGGTTAAAGGAAATCTCCTCAAATAAAGATATAGTGGTTGCCTATGAGCCGGTATGGGCTATTGGGACAGGAAAGGCTGCGACGGGGAATCAGGCGGGTCGGACTATAGAATTTATCAGGGATATGCTGGCATCAGTCTGGAATAATGAGATCGCGCAGTCAGTCAGAATTCTTTACGGGGGAAGCGTTACAGCTGCCAATATATCAGAATTTATCAGGGAGCCTCATATCGACGGTGCCCTGGTGGGTGGAGCGAGTTTGAGAGCCGCGGACTTCATTGAGATAGTCAGGCAGACTGCAGCAATAAAACAGTAGTATGAAGTGCTTGGTCGCTATTGTCGGACCGACGGCAGTGGGCAAGAGTACCCTCAGCATCCATATAGCACAGGCTTTTAATGGCGAGGTCGTTAATGCAGACAGCCGGCAAATATACCGGTACATGGATATCGGCACTGCTAAACCGGGCAAGGCAGAACGATGCTCCGTCCCTCACCATTTACTGGACATAATAAATCCTGACGAGGCGTACAGTGTTGCGCTGTATCAGGCAACTGCTTACAGCGTGATCGATCGGATCCAGGATTCCAACAAGGTTCCCATAATGGTTGGTGGCAGCGGGCAATACATATGGTCGGTCATCGAGGGCTGGCAGATACCACAGGTCGAGCCCGACCACTCTTTCAGGGACTGGCTCCAGTCAAAAGCTGAAACAAACGGAGCTTACGGGCTATACCAGGAACTGAGTGAAATCGACCCGGCTGCGGCAAATAAAATAGACCCCAATAATCTGAGACGCATAATCAGGGCCCTTGAAATTCATCATAAGACCGGCAATAAACCGTCTGCATTGCAGACCAAGCGGGACGTGCCTTTTCCCGTCCTCATCATAGGGTTAACTACCGACAGACACAATTTGTATACAATGATCGATAAACGTACTGACAGGATGGTTGCAGATGGCTTTGTTGATGAGGTTAAAACCCTACTCTCAATGGGATACGGTGCAGGTTTGCCATCCATGTCCAGCCTGGGATACCGGCAGATATTAACGTATCTTAATGGCGAGATAAAACTTGATGCTGCAATACATAAAATAAAATTTGAGACCCATCGTTTTGCACGTAGCCAGTACGCCTGGTTCCATTTGGCAGATAATCGCATTAAGTGGTTCACCGTTGGAGATAATACGGAAAATCAAATAAACTATACTATAGAAAATTTTCTGGCTGCATTAAAGGCTAATGAATAAGAAGCTTGAATTTGTGAAAATGCAGGGCACCGGCAATGACTTCATTATGGTTGATGCACGGAACCTGAATATGGATTGGAACAAGTTGTCCATTGATATCTGCAGATACCATTTTGGCATAGGGGCGGATGGTCTGATAACCCTTGAGAGTTCCAGTGTCGCTGACCTGAAGATGCGTATATTTAATGCCGACGGGTCCGAGGCCCAAATATGCGGGAACGGCCTGCGCTGTTTTGCCAAATATGCTATTGACAGAAAGTTAGTGAAGGGACCTGATCTCACAATCGAGACGGCGGCCGGCATAAAGAAGGTCGAAACCGTATCAGGACATGGCAAGGTAACCCGTGCCCGTGTAAATATGGGCAAGCCTGTGCTTAAGGGAAAGGAAATTCCGGTAGCTATAGACGTGGATGGCCCCATATTGGATCAGCTCGTGCAGGTCGACGGAAACGAGATCGAGCTCTCCTTCGTTTCTATGGGCAATCCTCATGCGGTCTGCTTTATCAAGGAAAATGTGGCAAAATTCCCGCTGCTAACGGTCGGGCCTCTCGTGGAGCATCATAGTCTGTTCCCGCAACGGACCAATTTCGAAATCGTTAATGTGGTTGATGGCAGGAGCCTTCAGGTGCGTGTTTGGGAAAGGGGAGTAGGCGAAACCCTGGCCTGCGGCAGCGGCGCCTGTGCAGCTGCGGTGGTAAGCAGACTCAAGAATATAAGCGGAGAAAATGTTGACATAATGATACCTGGGGGCAGGCTGATAATTAGCTGGGATGGTAAGGGCGACGTATATTTGGAAGGCCCTGCCGAGGAAGTATTTTCGGGAGTGTTTGAATTATGAACCTCGCAAAGCGTTTGGACAAGATACCTCCGTACCTGTTTGTTGAAATCAGCCGGAAAATAGCTGAAAAGAAAGCGCACGGGGAAGATGTCATCAGCTTTGCTATCGGAGACCCCGATACTCCGACCCCTGAGCACATTATTCGCAGTCTATGTACTGCTGCGCATGACCCTGTCAACCACCGGTATCCGGAAACATTCGGTATGCCCGAGTTATGCCAATCTATCGCCGGCTGGTACAGGAGGCGTTTTAATGTCGTCCTGGATCCCGCCAAAGAGGTCTTGCCGCTCATCGGCTCCAAGGAAGGGATAGGCCACATGTCTTTTTGCCTGCTGGACCCCGGGGATGTGGCCCTGGTGCCTGACCCTGGTTATCCCGTGTACTCTATCAGCAGTTTGCTGGCCGGCGGCGAGGTTTACTATCTACCGCTGCTGGAAAGCAGGGCTTTTTTGCCTGACCTGGACTCAATACCAGCCGCAATCTTGAAAAAGGCCAGGGTCCTCTGGCTGTGCTATCCCAATAATCCAACCGGTGCTGTGGCCGGTCCCGAATTCTTTGAAAAGGTAGTTGCTTTCGCAAAGAAAAATGATATAGCCGTATGCCACGATGCTCCCTACACTGAAGTTTCCTTCGAGGGCTACAGGCCTCACAGCTTTCTTGAAACCCCCGGAGCGAAAGAGGTGGGGGTTGAGTTCCACTCGCTTTCCAAGACCTATAATATGACCGGCTGGAGGATAGGTATGGTGGTCGGCAACCATATAATGGTTGACGCCTTATTCCGTTTCAAGTCAAACATCGATTCAGGAATACCGCAGGCCATACAAATAGCTGCCATTGAGGCCCTGACAGGCAAGCAGGATGATATACCCGTAAGGAATCAAAAATATCAAAAGCGGCGGGATAAACTGGTGGATGCTCTGGAGGAAATCGGGCTCAAGGTAGCCAAGCCGATGGCCAGTTTCTATATCTGGGCCAAAATACCGCCAGGTTACACGTCGGCACAGTATACAGCTGAATTGCTGGACAAGGCAGGTGTGGCTGTTACGCCGGGGACCGGCTATGGCAAGTCCGGGGAGGGCTACGTAAGATTATCCATCACTCAGCCTGACGATAGGTTTAATGAAGGGATAAGACGTCTGCTTGCCCTCAAAAAAAAATAGGCCGGAGCGACGTATGACAAAAGAAATCATCAGCACGCGTGAAAAACAAGAACTTGCTGTGCTGGTGGGGGTAGGATCCCACGATCTGCGGCATGGATGGGAATTAAACAGTTCCATGGAGGAGCTCGCTCAACTTGCCAAAACGGCGGGCGCAAAAGTAGTGGGCAGGGTAGTCCAGAAGCTCGAAAAGCCCTCCTCAACACATTACATCGGGTCGGGAAGACTGCAGCAGTTGGTCGACTTAAAGTCCACACTCGACTACGATACTGCTGTTTTCAATGACGAATTGCGGCCCAGGCAGCAGCGCAACCTTGAAGAAGCCCTGGGCGTTAAGGTGATCGATAGAACCGCGCTTATCCTAGATATCTTTGCGCGCAGCGCCAGAACTAAAGAAGGTAAGCTCCAGGTAGAGCTGGCGCAACACGAGTATCTGTTACCCAGGCTGGCGGGACAGTGGAGCCATCTTGAAAGACTTGGCGGCGGCATTGGGACCAGAGGGCCGGGCGAATCACAAATTGAAACCGATAGACAGCTGATAAGGAAGCGCATAAGCAGCATAAAGAGACGGATCGAAGCGGTCAGGAAGCACCGGGATCTATATCGACGCAAAAGGGAAAAGAGCCATACGCCTCTGGTTGCACTAGTCGGGTATACCAACGCAGGTAAGAGCACACTATTAAATGCATTATGCAAGTCGGATGTCTTAGTGGAAAACAGGCTTTTTTCTACGCTCGACCCAGTAACGCGAAAGTTGCATCTGCCGGACGGCAGAAATATTTTGGTGACCGACACTGTGGGATTTATCCATAAATTGCCGCCTTTGATTGTGGCAGCCTTTCATGCCACCCTGGAGGAGCTTGACGAAGCTGATTTGTTGCTGCAGATCGTTGACATAACAAGCCCCGATGCAGTAAGCCAGTCACAAACGGTAGAAGAAATTCTTAAGCAGCTCGAGTTGGATGCCAAGCCCAGGATTACCGTGATCAATAAAATAGACCTGCTGGTGGAAAGTGTTGAGGAATCCCGTGATGTGGCCATTTCAATTAAATCTCCGCCGGAAGCGACAGTAGTAGTATCCGCTCAAAATGCCTGGAACCTGGCAGAGTTGCTGGAGAAGATACAGAAATTGCTGTAGCGGCAAAGGGCGGCATTGTCTGTTTAAACATACAACGTCGTAAACTGATTCTTTTGCGACATTGGCAGTACTGAATTATAATAATCATTATGACTGACCCAATCAACGATAATACTTTGAAGCCGCTTACCCAGGATTTTCTTGAATACATGCTGATTGAAAAATCGCTATCACAACTCACTATTCTCGAATACAAACACTACCTATCACGTTTTATCGCCTGGCTTGAGGATAACTCATTGCCCCTTTCCCCTTCTTCAATAAATTTGGAAACAGTCAGGATGTTCCGTATTTATCTGGCTACTTTCCGGGCTAGAAGCGGCAGACAGCTCAATAAAAATACGCAGACTTATCATATTGTGGCTCTGCGCTCATTTCTGCGCTATCTTGGCGTTAAACGCGATATGCCCGTTCTAAATCCTGAGAAAATCGACCTTCCCAAAACAAGTCCACGCATGGTCAATTTCCTCAACAATGAGCAATTGACCCGTTTGCTGGACAGTCCCGAGATATCGGATGAAGCCGGGTTAAGAGATAGGACTATATTGGAGACTCTATTTAGTACTGGTTTGAGGGTTTCCGAACTGGTTAAACTGAACCGCGATCAGATCAATCTGGATAGAAAAGAATTCGGGGTAAGGGGCAAAGGCAATAAAATACGGGTCGTTTTTCTATCCGATTCCGCTGCCGACTGGATTAATCGCTACCTTGACGTCAGAAAAGACAGTTATTTGCCTTTATTTATCAGGTATGGGGGAGCTAAAACTAGCGATAAAACTGGTGAAAAAATGAGATTGACGGTACGTTCGGTAGAGCGAATCGTTAAAAAATACTCTAAAAAGGCCGGGCTGCCGATCGATGCGCACCCGCATACCCTAAGGCATTCATTTGCTACCGATTTGTTGATTGCAGGCGCCGACCTCCGTTCCGTCCAGGAGATGTTGGGTCATGAAAGCATCCGCACTACCCAGGTATATACGCACGTCACCAATAAGCATTTGCAGGAAGAATACAGAAAATACCACGGCCGCCAGTAAACACATTATGTCTTGCACTTTGAAGGAGGGTTAATGAAAGAATATGAAGTGGCAATAATCGGTGGAGGTCCCGCCGGCCTTACTGCCGGTCTTTACGCTTCCAGATACGGCCTTAATACCATCCTGATTGAGAGGGGTCTATACGGTGGCCAGATTGTAAATGCGGGCTATGTCGAAAATTACCCTGGTTTTCCCGAGGGCGTTTCAGGTATGGAGCTGGGCCGGCTTATGTACGAGCAGGCATCCCGTTTTGGGCTAACAAGCACAGTTGGTGAAGTTACCGCATTTAAACATTCCTCAGATAAATTCGAAATTACTATGGATGACGGGTTCATTACCGCAATATCGGTCATAATAGCTACCGGGTCAAATTATCGCAAAATGGGAGTGGAAGGAGAAGCCAGGCTGACAGGAAGAGGAGTATCGTACTGCGCCACCTGTGATGGTTTCCTTTTTAAAAATAAGGATGTAGCGGTAGTGGGTGGGGGCGATACGGCTGTTGCGGATGCACTGGAGCTCAGCCAGCACGCTAACAAAGTCCATATTATTCACAGGCGCGACCAGCTCCGGGCCAGCAGTGCTGTCCAGAAACTTGCCTTTTCTATTCCTAAAATTCAATTTAAATGGGACTCAGTTGTTGAAAGCCTTGAAGGCGTGGACAAGCTCAACCATATAAATCTGAAAAATGTGAAGTCAGGCGAGAGGTCTGCACTTCAAGTCGATGGCGTCTTTGTCGCCATAGGCTTGATACCTAATAGTGCCCTATTCGTCGGTCTACTGGAAATGGACGAAAATAAAAATATTTCCACCGATGAATTAATGCGTACCAGCGTGCCTGGTATATTTAGTGCCGGAGATGTCAGAAAGAACTCCGCACGCCAGGTCGCAACCGCCGTAGGCGACGGCGCTACGGCCGCAAAGTCAGCCTTCAGCTTTCTAAAAGAACGCTGATTATGTAAGGTACTAAGGTACGGCTATGCTGAATTTTCTTCGAACGTGAAGCCTTCGTCTTTGAAAAGCTTCAGGCAGGCATTTGCTACATCGGGATCGTATATTTTTCCTGCGTTTTGCCTTATTTCATCCAGAGCCTTATCGATGCCCAGTCCCGGCCTGTAAGGACGATGGGAAGCCATAGCTTCGACGACGTCCGCCACGGCCAGTATCCTGGCCTCGAGGATGATATCATCGTCCTTTAGCCCGTGCGGATATCCCGAACCGTTTAACCTTTCATGATGCTGCAGAATTGCCTGGGCAATTTTACAGGGAAAATCCATGCTTTTTACAATATCGTAGCCGCCTTTGGCATGTGTTTTAATTATTTCAAATTCAAGTTCAGTTAATTTGCCGGGCTTACTGAGCATGTCCGCCGGCACATAAATCTTGCCGATATCATGTATTACAGCTGCCATCCTCAGCTCTTCTATATGCTGTTCATCAAACTGCAACTGCTTCGCTATGGCAATGGCCAGGGCGGCTACCCGCTGTTGATGGCCGGCGGTATACGGGTCCCTCATTTCCACGACTTTGACCAGTGTATTGATGGCATCGTTGAGCGTTTTCCGTAGTTTATGGTAACTTTTTTCGAGCTCTACTTCAGCCGATTTACGGCTGGTGATATCTTTAAAAACAACTATTACTGATTCCGGTTTCTTTCCCCCATCCAGAATAATAGAAGAGCTAAACTCCATGTAGAAAGGTTGCCCGTTTTGCTTATAGCTTTGCAGCTCTAAATTTCTAATATCTCCAGTCTTAGTGATAAGTTCGGATTTTTTGAGCATATCTTCGCGATGCTCCGGGATCGCCATATCTATGATATTCTTGCCCCTCAAATCCTCGGACATGTCTACTCCGAACACTGCCAATACCTGTTTGTTGTGCATAATGATATTTCCATTTAAATCCAGCAGGACTATGGCATCGGGTGAGGTCTCGACGAGTGTGCGGTACAATCTTTCGCGCTCTTCGATCTCTTTCACAGCCTTTAGGCGTTCACCCTCACTTTGTTTAAGCTCGGATATATCTACGAATGACTCGAGCAGGACATCTTCTTCATCTAGCTTAAGGCGTATAGCGGTTTTCAATATGGGTATTTTCTTTCCTGTTCTGGTCAGCAACGCTCTTTCAGATCTATCGACTTTCTGACCCAGGTCGAGGATGGGACATTGTCCTTCTGCGGCCGCGCACAGCGTCTGGTGGCACACCCTGTCTGCGAGCTCTTCCATTGATTTATAGTCTGCCATCTCAAGGGCTGTATGATTGGCATGGCGGATCTTTCGGTCTTCTGTATTAACAATAATGATACCGAACGGCAGTGAGTCAACCATCAATTGCAAGTCTCTCTGCGTCCGCTGGACCATTTCCTCGGACCGTCTACGTTCGGTTACATCCTTACTGATGATGCGCAAACCGGTTATCGCAGCTTTGTTATTCCTCAACGGGAAAATGGACTCTTCCATGAAAATTTTGGTGCCGTCTCTTCTTATTTCCTCCATCGGGTAACCAAAACGCGGTTTACCTGTACGAAAGACCTCGGAATGAGTCGCAACTATATCCTTCCATGACTCCCGTGGCGTGTATTTCTTATAACTCATGCCGTCGAGTTCACCCCTGGTGTATCCAAGCATACGGCATAACGTATCATTGAAGAATGTGAAGTTGCCTTTGGCATCGAGTTCGTGGTAATCTTCGCCCATTTCCTCCAGTATCGAGCGGTACTTTTCCTCGCTTGCGTTCTGTGCCTCTTCAGCCTTTTTTCGTTCTATGGCATAGCGCATCGATCTCCACAACAGATCACCATCCACCTGGCCTTTTACCAGGTAATCCTGCGCTCCGGCCTGCAAAGCTGTTACCGCCAGCGCCTGATCGTCCAAGCCTGTGAGCACGATAATCGGCATTTTTTCGGTGTGGCCATTCAACCCGGTGATCGTATCTAAACCGTGGCTGTCAGGGAGGCTGAGGTCGAGAAGTACCACATCGACCATATCCTGTTGCAGGCGTTCCTTGGCCTTAGCGAACCGGTCAACATGCGCAAGTTCATATCTACCTCCTCGCCCATCCTTTAACAGTTCGAATATCAGGCGGGCGTCGGCAGGGTTGTCCTCTACCAACAAAATATTCAGCGAATGATTGTTCATCGGCCCACTAATATCTACAACTTTATTTATTTACCATCCACAGGCAATTTAACGATGGTCAACCAGAATTGTTCGATGGAGTGTACGACCGTCACGAATTGATCGAGGTCCAATGGCTTGGTGACGTAGCAGTTGGCATGAAGATCGTAGGATTTGATAATATCTTCCTCCGCTTTCGATGTCGTGACTACCACCACCGGGATACGCCTCAAATCGCTGTCATTCTTTATATCCGACAGCACCTCTTTGCCATCCTTCTTGGGCAGATTTAAATCCAGCAAAACTAAATCGGGGCGGGGTTTCAAAGCGTAAGCCCCCTCATGCCGCAGAAAAGCCATGGCTTCCTCGCCATCTTCAGCAACATGCAGATTAATGGCCAATTTGGCGTCTTTCAACGCTTCACGGGTAAGCCGTACGTCCCCCGGATTATCCTCCACCAGTAATACGTCAACCGGTTTGCTCACATTTTCTGCCACTATCAGTTACCTCCTTCTTTTCTCGACGGTATAGTGAAGTAAAAAGTGCTGCCCTCACCGGGGTTTGATTCTACCCATATCTGCCCGCCATGGCGTTGCACTATCTTTTTGGCAATTGACAGCCCAACGCCTGTTCCGGCGTATTCGTTGCCATGCAGGCGCTGGAATATCACAAAAATACGGTCGAAGAATTTCGAATCGATACCTATACCATTGTCCTGTACCGAAAACACCCAGCTGCCGTTCTTTTGTTCAGCATCCACGAAAACCTCCGGGGCTTTTTCGTTATGGTATTTTATGGCGTTTCCTATAAGGTTTTGTAATACCTGGATTAGTTGTCCACCATCGCCAAATACGTGAGGGAGATTACCATGACTAACCGATGCCCCACTTTCTTTTATAGCTACTTCAAGGTTATTGACAGCTGCATCGTATACGTTCAGACACTCTATGTTTTCGAAAGGTTTCCCGCGTGTGCCCACCCTTGAATACTGGAGAAGGTCATTTATCAAGCTTTGCATGCGTTTAACACCGTCAATAGCAAAGTTGATGAAATCATGTGCGTCCGCATCGAGACTATCCTTGTAGCGTTTTTCCAGGAGCTGTACATAACTTGAGACCATGCGCAGAGGTTCCTGCAGGTCATGTGAGGCGCTATAGGCGAATTGCTGCAGCTCTTGGTTGGAATATCTCAATTCTTCCATAGTTTTTTGCAGAGCAGCTTCAGCCTTTTTACGATCGGTAATATCGATACCCATGCCCAGCAAATACGTCTGTTCTCCTATAGAAGCACGTTTGCCTGTGATGTGGTATGGTATTTTCTCCCCGGTTTTAGTCAGGATCTCTACTTCTGCGGCGGCGGAGCCGTCATTGTATATTTCCAGCATCTTAGCCGATATCAGATCTCTATCTTCGGGAGAAATAATGTCAAGTACATTCAGGTTAAGCGCATCCTCGTCAGTATAACCGGTCACTTTCAAATCATTTTGGCTCCAGCGCTGAAATTTTCCGTCCATACTGATGACGTAAAATAAGCCCGGCAGGCTGTCGATAACCGCGTTGGAAAAATTCTTTTCCCCTACGAGCAATTCCTCGTTCTGTTTACGCCTGGTGATGTCTTTAGCTGAGATAACGGACCCTACTACATTGTTGTCAGAGTCGTGTACAAATGAAGTCGATACTAGAACCGGTATTGGTTTGCCGCTCCTGGATAAATATGAAAGTTCATGGTTCATGCAGTTGCCGGACTTGAGTGTTTCCTCCAGCAAGTCGCCGGCCGTCTTTTTATCCTGAACCACTGAACTGAAGCTGTCTCCATGCAGTTCATTCTCACTGGACTCAAGTAAGGTTGTCGTTGCCCGGTTTGCGTACACTATTTGCGCATTGGTATCCAGCAATATTATCGAGTCGCTGATAGTGCTTAATATAGTTTCTGCGGCCACCGTTGGCGTCAGGCTCATCAGACCATACCTGGATACGGCATACACGATGCCGAGCCCCCATATCATAAAAAAGATATCTGCTACGTCCGGAATAGCTCTAATATCCACAATGCGGAACACTACATCTGTCATTGTTGAGAGCACTATAGCGATTGCACCGGTAATAATCAGCAATTTAGCCTGCATTTTCTTGCTGTGTGATTTGGCTTTACGTCCGAAATCAACAATTAGATAGGTGCAGGCACCGGTAATTACGAAATAGTAAATATAGTAGGCATAGGCAGCTATTGACTCTTTCCAGATTCCCGTCCATCCCCAGGCGGCCGGGAGGCTCCTATAAATCATGTTCCCGGACCACTGCTCGTATATAAAACCAGTTGCCACCAACATGGTGACCGCGATAAAGGACTTGTTCTTCAATATGTTGTTTTTATTATCCAGAGCAAGGTAGAACCATAGGCTGGCAACCGGGGTTAAGCACCAGCCCAGTGAACTAATATTGAGATATAGTGTGGCTTCCTCGCTGGTACCGGCCATCGTATATAGACCTGAAAAAAGGCTCCAGAAAGCGAACGTGGCTATTAAAAAGGCACAAATGTGGTTAAGAAGAGCCCCCGACTTTCTGTTGAGCACTAAGGTTATCAACAGGACATTAGTAATGAAAGCGCAGAAATGTAAGATAGTAATAATATTCATAATCGTCAAACGTTAAACGTTATATGCTCGCTGCTTATTAAAGCCCCCAACCTATAGACATTAATATAAAGAACGCGGGGTGAATGAGGCAATAGTCTGACGGTGCTAATCGCGCGAGCCAAAAGTATAAACAAAGTTGATTAACCAGTCAGCCGCATTTAGGCACAGGAATGAAATATAAATATGTAAAGTTGGTGGGCTCGGCAGGTTTCGAACCTGCGACCAATCGGTTATGAGCCGACCGCTCTGCCCCTGAGCTACGAGCCCCTGTAAAGAGGTCACCCGACTGGATTGAGATGCAATCCAATTGACCGGGCAATTTCATAGTATATCACAGCGCATAATAGCTGTGAAGTGATATTGAAATGCGTTGATGCTTGACTTACCTGACAGATATATTTAAAATTAATAGTTAGCAATCAGACTTTGTGATTGCTAATATTTAAATATAAAACAGATTGACAGCCGGAGGGACTAATGCCGATTTATCAATATGTTTGCTCAAAATGTAATACGAAATTCGAGCTCAGACAGGGCTTTAATGATGACAGCGTCGCCAATTGCCCGAAATGTAAGTGCGAGGCCAGACGCCTTTTCGTGCCTGTTCCGATCATATTCAAGGGTTCCGGTTTTTATGTGACGGATAGCAAGACTACGTCTGAAGCCCAACTTCCTCCTAAAACTGCTGAAGCCGCCAAAGAAACCACTGCAGTCAAAAATACCGATTCACCAAAGCAAGCAATCGTCTAAATTCGAACGCCAAATCGGTCTGTTGAAGTCGCGTAATTCGCTGTGTTAAACTCCATAGGAGTCCCTGTAGCTCAGTGGATAGAGCGGCTGCCTTCTAAGCAGCGGGTCGTGGGTTCGAATCCCCCCAGGGACGCCATCCAAGCTAAAGGGAGCAGCTGCTTTTCCCACAACAGGCAAAGTAGCGCAACGTCGTAGTCACCATTCCCCCAATCATCTAAGCTGTCAGCATGAGGGTTATAACGTGACTACCCTATCTGACGCACTGGCAGCTTACCGTATCTTCGCTCAGACCGAAGGCAAAAGCCCCAAGACCGTCAGGTGGATAACGTCCAGCCTTGGATATTTCAGCGCCTTCCTCGGTGACCACCAGGACATTGCGGAAATCAACGGCAACGACCTGCGGCGCTTCATCATCGCGCTTAGGGAACGGCACAAGTTCGCCAGCCACCCCTACACAAGGCCCATGGAGGCAACAATCTCCCTGCAGTTCATCCAGACCTACGCCCGCGCCGTGCGCGCCTTCTTCGGCTTCCTGCACAGAGAAGGTTTCATCAAGAGGAACCCCATGGAGAAGGTCAAGATGCCCAAGGTCCCCTACAAGGTGGTGCCCACCTTCTCCGGCCACGATGTCGAGAAACTATTATGTCAACCTGACAAGCAGACCAACCGGGGGTTCAGGGATTATGCCATCATGCTCACGTTGATCGACACCGCCGCCCGCATCGGCGAGCTGGCCTCGCTCAAGCCGGAGGACGTCGACCTGGAGAACGGCTACATTAAGGTGATGGGCAAGGGAGGTAGGGAACGCTTCATCCCCTTCGGCCACAAGGTGGCCAAGGTCCTGTTCAAATACAAGCTGCGGCATCGCCCGGAGCCTGAGGGAGTAAACAGCTTCTGGCTGACCAACGACGGCCGGCCCCTGACTGCCGCCCGCATGGAGAAGGTCATCGAGGCCTACGGCAAAAGCGCTGGCATGAAGCGCTGCTACCCGCACAAGCTGCGGCACACCAGCGCCGTGCTGTACCTGCGCAACGGCGGCGATCCCTTCAGCCTGCAGAAGAAGCTGGGGCATACCAGCCTTGCCATGACCCGCCACTACGCCAACTTGGCCGACTCCGACGTGCGGGCCCAGCACCTCAAGTTCGGGGTCGCAGACAGGCTGAAGGCCTGACGCCGGGGAATATCAGACGAGGTCCGAAGTGTCGATGTGGCCGCAGAAATAGCAGGTCCGTCGGCAGGTCATCGGCGTGCGGTTGCCCTGAATATCCGCTAGGATTTCCAGGCTGCAGGCATGGCCTTCGAATTCTTCGTCTTTCATCCAGCCGTGGTCGCCCCTGGCACACATTTCATATGCCTTCTGCTGCAGAGGGCTGACAGGTATTTTCTTTACTACGTAGCCCGCTTTGATCCAGGCGTCCACGGCCTCTTTGGAGTATAGGTGCTTCTTAATGCCGGGAAGCCGGCCGGGGATTATTCCTCTGCGGCCGAGCCGCTTGACCGATTCCTCGCTATCCAGGCCCAGTATATAGGTCAGATCCGCCACCGTGTAATAGGAGGGTCCGCTGTCGGCAAGCTGCGCCAGCTTCTTAACCTGGCAATCATGACAAAGCGTCCCTGGATTGGCCAGGCTAAGCTTGGTTCCACACATGCTGCATTTATATTCCATCGCTGGCGTTCTCCGTTGCTTTAGTCTAAAACCTAAAAACCAATGTTACCTCTTAGGAATTCTACCAGATAATGAGACGTTGCCGGGCATGCCGTGCTGCTTGTTTAGGTGCGTCTCTTTTCCCGCCGCCGCCGATGTCCGAATCCTGTAGGCCGCAATATCACTTATTCTACAGATCGAGTGACTTCATAAATCGTGCCCGCATATACTCTTTGAAATCTGCTTCAGTGAATTCAACCCTCAATATATTAGCCTTGACTATGAGCAGACCCCAATCGTAAAACCATTGCTGGGCTTCCTTTATCTGATCCTCGGGATATTCCCGGGTTTGTGTCATTATCTGGATGCGGGCATTTCTCTCAGTTATGGCTTGAGAAAGCCTAGCCCCAAGACCTTTGTCCTCCTCTGCGGACTTATGAGCGAATCGCAGGTGCCCGCTGAGGCCTTGCGGCGTGAAGAAGGTGTGACAATGAGGGCACTCCTTATCCCGGACATAGGTCGGATTCCTGTATCGCCTGCCCATATCCCTATAATATTAGCAAACTGAGTTTGCTTAATCAAATGAAGGAAATCAGGTGGATCAGGCCTGCCCAAGCCAAAGTCCTACTCCCAAATAAGCCCTTGGTCACTGGTTCAATCCCAGTCGCTGCCACCAACAGACTAATGCTGTGAGCTAAAGTCTGAAAATATGGGGGTGGAGATGCCCCCTTTTCTGTACCAGTTGTAATGCGAATTTTGACGTAACAAATACATTTTATTAAAATGCACAAAAAATAATATTGTATGGCTATTTTATTTATCACTAAAATTTTGAAATATTTTATTACCAATTAAAGCGGCTGGAGGTTTATTAATGGACTCTTCCTATATAATAATAGGTACGATAAAAAGCATAGCTGGTAATGGTACATGCAGTGCAGGGCATAAGGTAGGAGATAAGCTTGAAATCAGCGCTATTAATTCAGGGGGGTTATGCGGTTTTTTCTACCATGACATCTTTCCCTACCTGCTTATGCTCGAGTATAGTGGTAGTTTTCCAGCAGAATTATCCGAAAAAACGTATATGATGAATATGCGCTGTCCCGATAATGCTAAGCTTACAATGGAGTTACAGCGTGTTAAAAAGTGACGATGTAATGGTTACCTTGTGCCAATCTTTCATACTTATTCCTGGCCAGCAATAGTTCCTATAAATCGAAGGTATCTGTCGAGTAAAGAGGGAATCGCCTACCTATCTTTATAGGAGGCTTATTGCTATAAACTATTAAGAAGAACTACAATATCGAATCAACTGCTAAGTTGTTTCGGTTGAAGTGCAATACTACGCATTTCGCTTTAAATTGTAAATAGGAGATCTACCTTGAGAATTCTGATCACCAATGATGACGGCATTTATGCCAGAGGAATGTGGGAACTAGCTAATATCCTCAAGCAGATTGGTGAAGTAGTAATACTGGCACCTGATCGTGGAATACCCGGCCAAGGAGCCAAGGTGACCATCGAGGGTTGGATAAAGATACGGAGCATCAGCCCTCGCCTGAACGGTATGGATGAAATGCGATGTTACTCAGCAGAGGGGACTCCATCCGATTGTGTCATAACCGCATTAAGCGCAATCTGCAACCGCAATATAGACTTGGTCGTATCCGGAATAAATCAAGGTGCCAACACTGGTGAAGACATACTTATTTCGGGCACTGTGGGTGCGGCATTGCAGGGATACCTGCAAGATGTCCCCTCACTAGCTATATCTGTGGACGCTGCCGAGCGTTTCAATTATGATGCCGCCGCAGAAGTAGTATTGGCTTTAGCGAAGTTCATGAAGGCAAAAATGCTATCCACAAAATTCCTATTTAACATAAATGTGCCCAATCTGCCTCTAAACCAAATAAAAGATGTTGCAGTAACAAGGTTGGGCCGTGTGACCCGATGCGAGGCGGTTGAGTGTGGAACAAGCGGGGAAAGCCAGTATTATTCAGTAGTATCTTCGGATATGGTCCCTGGAACTGAAAAGGATACGGATGCATGGGCCCTGACAAATAATATGATTTCCATTACTCCCTTGGCCTTGGATGGGAAACTTATGATCACAACGGAACCGCCTCCGTTCAATTTGAATTGGCTAGTTCAGGCTATTCGCAAAGAGCTGCACGTTGGCGCTCATATAACAGGATGACACGATTGAACTCCACATCTCTAGCTGATTAATAATTACTTTGGTGCCGAAGCATTTTCCCCAAATACAGTTTATTTTACGCATGTCGAAGTAGAATTGGGATATGAATCTTCATTTGTACCAATATGTTCTGCCAGTTTCGTGTGCAACAATGGTAAGCAACTCATCTAAATCGACAGGTGGAACTGTAATCTCCGCCGGCGGCTTCCTTTTCAGAGTTATGGCCCCGACCGGACACTCGAGCGTGCACAGCCCACAACCGATGCACCGCTTGAGGTCCCAGACGAGATGACTCTCTTTTAGAGAGAGCGCTACCGTTGGACAATTCTTGGTGCATTGACCACAGTCAGTACAAATCTCACGATCGATCACCGGTGTATAGTTGCTTTTCACCAGAGCTGTGGGCAGATCCAGGATGGCGAAAGACTTCATTATTCCACAGCAGCATGGACAGCATTGGCACATAAATATCGGTGTATTTCTGAAGTTGCTTACCTGCCGAACCAAGCCAGCATCTTCACCTCTTCCTATCGTCTTTAAAGCTTCATCGACCGTTACCTTGCGCGCCAGGTCA
>JBEKVW010000034.1:0-20242 GCA_049513695.1 Dehalococcoidia bacterium
TGCATTTCACGCCCGAGAATTGCTTGGCCGGAAATGGTACATGGTTTTGGCCAATCCCGGTAGATGCTATACTATCTACTTCGTTGATAGATATATTTGCATCAGATAGAGCCTTGTTGCTAACCTCGGATACCGTTTTTGAAACGTCTTCCGATGTGGGCAAGACATCAACCGATAATATATCATCATCTTTTAGTAATAATACCTTGGTAAACAACGAGCCGACATCTATCCCAGCAGTTATAATTGCCATACTAGATTTTTAACCCCATCTCATGCCTCGTTGATGTATCACGAATTATTGCCAGTCAAATTTCAAATATATGTAGAATAATGATAATCGTAGTACGATTATAATATATGTTTGATTGAGTGTCAAACTCTCAATTTAGGTCATTATAAACAACACCGACAGTAGTGTTGTTGTTTCAAACAAAGTGTTATCAGGTAAGTCAGGGGAGACAAATTGACCTGACCCCCGAAAATAAGTCCAATTGTAGTGTTAGACTTACGATTGATGGAGATGCCCCTTTTCTGTACCAGTTGTAATGCGATTTTTTTGGATTTTCAAGTGATCACCTTTCCGACTACTGCAAACTGCACCGGAGAGAGATTACCCAAAGCTCCATGCGGCCGCTCTCTATTATAGTGCAAGCGCCATTCTTCCACCTTTTCCCGTGCATCGTCCAAGGATAAAAACCAGTTTTCATTCAGGCACTCCTGGCGCAGGCGTCCGTTAAAAGCCTCTATGAGCCCATTATCGGTGGGTTTACCTGGCCGACTGAAATCTAACTCAACGCCGTTCAGATAAGCCCACTGATCAAGCCTTTTGCTGATGAATTCAGGGCCATTATCTACCCTGATGGTCCGGGGCAAGCTATGTTCTCTTCCCAGTCTCTCAGTTGCTACGCTGCTGTAATAACACGAAGACCTCTGGAATTCTAATACGCTACATGCTTTCCGCTTGCTTACTTTGTAGCAAACCTGCAATACATCAACCTGTTCTCGCAGCTGGGCAGGCTTCAGGGCTTTTTTCGCAGTACATCCTGAAGCATCTGTTTATCCAAGCTAAGGTCTGCTACCAGTTGTTTTAGTTTCCGGTTTTCTTCCTCCAGTATTTTCAACCGTCTCACTTCGGCCAGGCCCATACCTACATATTTCTTCCTCCAGCGGTAAAAAGTTTGTTCTGCTATGCCTATCTTGCGGCAGACTTCGGGAACCGGAGTCCCCGATTCAGCCTGCCTCAGGGCAAAAGCTATTTGCTCGGTGGTATACTGCGATTTCTTCATACAATAATGCTCCTTTCGTGATAATTTTATCATCACAAAAATTTCGCATTATTTCTGGCCCAGTTTTTGGGGAGCAGATCAAACCCATAATTACGGTTGTCACAACTCTTATATTTCTGATAAAATTAATACCAATTTTCGCAATTCATTTCTGTACTATCAATGGTTGAGTCTATGCTAAGTGATAGGTAGGTAACAGTGAGAGGGACGTCAAGGCCGGCTTGGTTCTTGGATCTCGCAAGTAGGGTAGGGAGATCGATGTGTTTTCCAGACCCTAGGACGCTTTTGGCAATTGACGTGGAGATGGGGGGAATTATGGTTGAGGGTATTAGTGGGGATTTAATCGGCTGTTTTTATTGGTATAGGGATGCTCAAGGCGAAATCATAGTGCCTCTATATGAATGCACAACAAATACCTTGCTCGAAGAAATAGAACTATACGAACGAGCACTGGAATTTAAACCCGCACTGCGGACGCTCATAAGCGAATACAAAATTGGAGCCGCTAAATATGTGCTATGTTCTAATAAACTATTGCTACGCATAACACGCGATACAAAGCGAGCCATTCTTAGTCTTTTAGCCTCAATCGCCGAGAACGTTCATTCCGCGGCCTTTGTAAGCGCAATGCCCCAAACAGAATTTCTTGAACTCGACTACACCAGAAACGGTCAGAGGAGATCAATGTACATCAGAAGAAGCTTCTTTGAAACTGCGTATAGGGAAGTCATTAGCAAGATCGGGAAATATCCGTTTGAAGCAGAGGGAACATATGAAATAATCGAGAGCGACGTGCTCAATAAATTCGCTGACCTGCAATTCAATTATATTACGGTTGCCTCAGGGCCTAGAGCAGACCTAAATAGTATCGTTGATGCCCACAGGAATACAATCAGCTACTTCACCGAGAGAAACAATCGTCTCGGCAATGACATTTGCCGGTGTTATTATCGTCTTCTTAACATAAGGGAAAAATTTTCCCTGGAACTCAGATAATCAAGCTCAGCATTCAGGGCTGGCCGCTAGGGCTCTATAGAGGAGGGTTGCCTATCCGCAGGACTATTACTCTCATATAGTATACCTTCGATCTCATCTCTAAAGAGATCAATATAATCGTCTGGCAATCCGTCCATGGTGAAGAATTTTGCATCTTCCACTTCTCCATTACAGTGCATTTGCTCATCTGTGATCCGGACTGAGTAGCCGATTGCTACGAGGTCGCCGTAGATCTCCTCATCGACGATTCTCCTCACACCTATTAGTTTGACTAATTCACCACTGACTCCCACTTCTTCCTTTAATTCTCTCAGGCAGGCTTCTTCTGGGGTTTCACCAAACTCCAAGATGCCGGTGACCTGACCCCCGAAAATAAGTCCAATTGTAGTGTTAGACTTACGAGCATCGACGATTAGCAGCGTTGGTAAGACGTAAACAACATGTAAAGTAGTGCGAAAATATATGGCAAGCTCATCTGTAAGTGCCAGTAGCTGGTAAGAAGGTTCGCTGAAATCAGTAAGACAGAATATGTTCTTTTGATGAACCCGCTAGAATGGACAATCCGCCAAAGTTATGAATAAAAAGGCTGTTTGTGGGCTTACCTGAACGGCGTGCTACCAATGTCCGTATCAGGTAAACCCACTGACAATATTCAGTTCGCCCAATTCGTCTTGACGCAATACGATCTAATCCGGAGTAATTGCTTCAAATATAAATAACTTTCGACATATCAAATGGGAGTATGACTTCCATAACATTCATGGGGAAGTCTTCCGGTTTTATTTCATTCCATTCGCCATCCCATAGGATGTTGGCTGGTTGCTCTCCAAGTTTATCGAAATCCATTTTTTGCCTTTCCTCCGGTGTATACATGGGTGGGTATTTACCCTTTATGAGAGTGACATTAACAGTTTTTTCTGATCCGTCCTTCTTAATTCGAAGCACTGCAATTTGTGAATAATAACCTGAATACCACTTATAAAACTTGGTTTCTTTCTCAACAAATGCAACCAGTTCCTCGGGTTTTTTAAATTCCTTACCTACCGGTATTTTTTTCCATGCCAAGTCGAAATTTCCACCCCAGCTCATGAAATTAACCTCCTTTTAAATTTTGGAGAACTTGAGACACCTCTGTGAAAGTTCATGGGATTAAAGGAACCCAGCCTTCACCTTTCAATAATTTGGGCAAAGCTGCAACAGCAATATCGTTTACTTGGTAGAAATATTTAAATACCATCGGTATGTTATTCCACATGCCATACTTGTCACATAGTTCTTCGTAAATACCAGCACGCAAAGCAAACGGAAGCAACATTCCCACGGAATATGTCCAAGCGCCGCATAGTGCTTTTTCCAAATCACACATACGCTCGAATTTCGTGTACAGTTTGGTTACACATGTGTCAAACTGTTCTGAAATTTTGTCTAGAGTTCCCAGTGGAACTTTCTGAACTGACGAATCCCACTTGTCCCTCTTAAATACGCATGCATGAGTGATAAAAGGTTGATAGTCGGCAGGCGAAGGGTATGAGGTCGAGAGGTCATTGATAATCCATCGTTTCATTTTGCTCTTGTCCACCGTAAATACCAGAGTATAAACGTATGGTAGCTCTTCACATACATCTGTCCAGTGGTAATGGTACTCATTGACAAAATGATCTCTGACTATCATCAGCCTGCCATCACCCAGGTCATAAGGCCCTTGATCAGATACACCCAGCCTGCAATCGAAATGCCCGAAAAATGCTAATAGTTCACCACTGGCATTAAAACGTGAAAAGCTCGCTTTGGTCTTTGCAGTTAATGGTTCAAGGCTATTCTTAAGCGTGCCAAGCATTTTATCATTTAAGAGTTGAGTTTTATATCCGCCGAATGCAGTCCATAAATTACCATCGGTACGGAAATTTTGCTCAAGAACCTTGTAAAAAGTGACTATGGTTCTCATCGCATCGCTATTATCACTGTACTTTAATATACCTGCATTACCCAGGACTCCTCGACCGGTTCCGAATGGCACAGCTAGCAGACACCAGATGTGAAGGCTGTTTATCTTAGTACCTATTTCATCGTGCGCAGACTTGGCCATCTTCGCTACGCCATCGATTCCAACTTTATCAATAATAGCCTCCTCGAAAGTATTCCACCTATAGAAAGAATCAAATCCAGATAAGATTTCATATAGCTGACGTGGAATTAAGGGGTTAACCCCCTCCGCCCCCCTCATTGAAAGAACATCCGGAATGTTCCATGAGGCCTGTACAACGAATCTATTTAATTCCTCTAAACTTACCTTTTCAAATGTTGCCATATCATTCACCCCCTTAATATTGAGTACTGCTCATTTAATGTATGCCTTGCCAACACGTTCATCCTCGCAATCCATCACTAGGGTTGCCCCCTCTTTAATATCTTCAAACTTGATATTGTCCAGTTGGAATCCCATTATAGATGGTATCTTATATTCCCGTAATAGGAGGCCGAGATGAGATTCGGGCGCCCCGGTAAGTGCAATCATACCTTTAACACCGCCCGTAAGCATAGGTGCAACGAAGGTAGCAGTTCCACTTGTCGATACAATGATGAATTTATTTAACTGATTTCTTGAGTTTATGAAAAGTGATGAAACATCTTTTGGTTTTTCTACTTTTTTAATGATGCCTTCAACCTTCCCATTTTTAAATACATTGAAACCTGTGCCTATAGCTTGCATATCTTCCTCCTGAAATTCCAATTAATGTTACAACTGCCAGCCCAAATAACACTTCAGTTTATATTATATGCGCACCTCCCTAACAATACGTTAGATATCCCCTTAAACCACGTGGCAGATAGCATTGCCACAATTACAGATTGTTCGTATATCGATTATCGCTTAACGATGATTATAATACATGTTAATCATAATACGCACTGATGATATTGTCAATAGTTGCCTACGCATATCGATAATTTTAACTTGTTTCCGATTGACTTATTTAACTGGTATTGTTATAATCGTGCTACGATGATTTATTGCGGTATTATCGTTGTTTGTCTTTAATGATCTATTTAATTGTTGTATTAGAATATCCAGGTGAGGGGTAGAATTATGGAAATCAAGAAGGTTTGTGTCTTAGGTACTGGTCTAATGGGTGGCGGTATAGCCCAAGTCTGTTCGACAGCGGGATTCAATGTGAGTATAAGAGATCTTGAAGCTAAATATATTGATGCTGGTTTTGATTCGATTAGGAAAAGTCTCAGCAGATTCGTCAAAGCGCAGAAAATCAAACAAGAGGATGTGGAATTAATTTTATCCAGGATTAAAGGTACAACAGATCTGAAGGAAGCTGTGGGCGGATGCGACATAGTGATCGAGTGTATCCCGGAGGATCTGGAGCTCAAAAGGCGCGTTCTTAGACAAGTAGAGGATTTTAGCCCAAAGCATACGATCTTAGCCTCAAATACTTCGGCTATAATGATCACGGATATTGCGTCGGCAACCGGCAGACCGGAGAATGTAATTGGTATGCACTGGTCTAATCCGGCGCCGCTCATGAAATCAATTGAAGTTGTTAAGGGGGCTCTTACTTCTGACGGGACCTGTAAATCTGTTATGGAATTTTCGTTCAAGCTAGGCAAAGAACCATTTTTAGTTAATGACGGTCCGGGATTCTTCACCACACGATATATAAATACGTATCTGGCTGAGGCGATAAGACTTTTCGAATCCGGCGTTGCCGGTATAAAGGAGATTGATCAGCTGTCCCGGTTAATGTATGGATGGCCTATGGGTCCTATGGAGCTATTGGATATGGTGGGTCTTGATACATTTGTGCATACGCTCTCATACCTTTATGCAGAAACCGGAGAACTAAAATTTATGCCCCCGCTGATATTAAAGAAGTTAGTAAAATCCGGATACATCGGGAATAAACCTGCAAGCAAGGGCGGGTTTTATGATTATTTTAAGATAGAAAAGGGGAAATGATGTTGGACGCAAGTAGCAATTTCCGAACCATCGTCCTCGAGAAAAAAGACAAGGTCTCGAAAATTATACTCAATAGGCCAGAGGTTCTGAATGCAATTAACTCCGAGATGATAGCGGAGTTTAAGCAGGCGGTAGAGTGTGTTGGCGCAGACGAAACAGTGAAAGTTGTTGTCATTACAGGTACGGGACGTGCATTTGCTGCCGGGGCAGATATTAATATGATTAAAGGATTAAGCGCCCTGGAAATGCGTGATGTCGGCATTGGCCCATCTTTAAGATTGCTGGAGCATATGGACAAGCCGGTTATAGCCGCCATAAATGGACTGGCGCTGGGCGGAGGATGTGAGATAGCTTTGGCATGCGATATTAGGATCTGTACTGAGGATGCGCTATTTGGGCAGCCGGAGATAAGACTGGGTGTTATGCCTGGAGCGGGCGGGACACAGAGACTGCCAAGATTGATTGGAAAAGCCAAAGCTATGGAGCTCTTGCTTACAGGCGACAGTATCAAAGCGAGTGAAGCCAAGAGACTGGGGCTAGTTAACGAGGTGGTACCAGCAGCAGAATTGGAATCCGCTGTGCAGCGAGTGGTTAAGAAACTATTGGAAAAGAGCGGAACGACTCTCAAGTTGATTAAGTCCGCGGTAATTCGCGGTATGGAAATGAATTTTGATGCTGGACTCGCATATGAAAGAGAGGTCTTTTCCTTGTGTTTCGCATCCGAGGATGCACAGGAGGGTATCTCAGCATTTCTAGAAAAAAGGGCACCGCAATTTAAAGGAAGGTGACATGGTTGTAGATTCCGGCAAGGCTATAATTGGAGCTGGGTTGCGTTGACTTTTGCAGGCGTAAGCTACTTCAACACATGGGACCTACTTGAAATAGGAGTGCGTAGAGTATGACTGTCAGAGAACAAAATGAGGATATAGTGGTGGTATCCGGTGTCAGGACTCCCTTTAGTAGATTTGGTGGCGCTCTAAAAAGTATACCAAGTGCTGATTTGGGTGCCGCTGTAATTAAGGGGTTGCTTAAACGATCGGGCATGCCCGGGAACGCCATTGACGAAGTGTTCTATGGTTTTGCCATCCTACAAGAACCGCCTGGAGATGGCAAAGGTGACATACCCGATCGACGAGCTGTATTGAAAGCAGGTCTGCCACCTTCGACACTCTCAATGGGGATTAACAAAGCATGTTGTTCATCTTTGGCCGCTGTTCAAATGGCTGTCAGAGCAATACGATTGGGTGAAGCTCAAGTTACCATTGCAATGGGAGCGGATAATTTTAGCCGCTCTCCCCTTTTATTATCACCTGAAGCACGGTGGGGGAAAAGGGTTGGACATCTCACTTTGTACGACCCTCTCTTCGAATTGGGTTACAAAGAGTTCAATCCCGTGTCGGTCGATACTGGAGAAGCAGCTATAGCTTACGGTGTTACGCGCGAGGAGCAAGATAAGTGGGCTCTTCGTAGCCAAATGCGGTACGCAAAAGCTGAAACTGAAGGCAAGTTTAAAGAGGAATTGATACCCATTGAAGTTCCACAAAAAAAAGGGCAGCCGTCTATCATTTTTGACAAGGATGAAACCCCAAAACCAAATACCACCCTGGAGGGATTAAGTAAATTACCCACGGTTTACGGAAGTCCCACTGTTACCGCGGGGAATGCCCCTGGTCTGGATGCTGGTGCCGCGGGTGTTCTGATAATGACAGGAAAGAAAGCTAAGGAGTATGGTTTAAAACCTCTTGCTAAAATAGTGAGTGTTGCTAGTGTATCGATTGAGTCGAAACTCGTTCCCGTTGTTCCCGCAAGCTCAATTGAAAAAGTATTATCGCTGGCTGGACTTACCCTTGATGATATCGACCTCATTGAGATCAACGAGGCTTTTGCAGCTATGCCACTTGTATCAAGTAAGGTTCTTGCCGATAAGTATTATCAGGGAAACAAGGAAAAATTAGAGCAGCTGAGAGAGAAAATAAATGTAAATGGGGGTGCTATTGCTCTGGGGCATCCTGTCGGAGCCAGTGGGGTCAGAATATTGATGACGCTTATATATGAACTAAAGAGACGTGGAGGAACTTATGGAGCATGTTCGATCTGCGGTGGTTTAGGTCAAGGGACAGGTGCCGTTGTTAAAGTATGTTAACAGCGCGGAGTGTCCTATTATACTGATTTAAGAAAATATACGGCTTAATCAAATAAAATAGAGGAGGTCAGTTTTGTGGCTTTAAAACAGGAGTTAATTGACATTGTGGGGCCTAAGCATGTTCGCGATGATGTAGAAACACTGGAAAAATATTCAAAAGACCATAGTATTGTTCAGGCCAGAAGACCGAGTTATGTTGTATATCCTAAAAATACGAATGAAGTTCAAAGCTTAGTCAAACTAGCCAATAATTACAAAATACCGTTGGTTCCTCGCTCTTCCAGCATAGGATTTTATGGGGCAGGCATACCACTACAAGGCGGAATTGTCGTTGATCTGACTAAGATGAACAAGATTATAGAAGTGGATGCGAAAAATAAAAAAGTCCAAGTTGAACCTGGTGTAACCTGGGAACAAGTACAAACAGAGCTCGGAAAACAGGAGTTAATAGTATCTAGTCCTCTGCTGCCGCATCCGCAGAAATCAGCGCTGACTAGTGCTCTGGAAAGGGAACCAATAGTTATCCCCAAGTCAGAATATGGTGAAACCTTACTCACAGGCGAAGTAGTGTTGCCAAATGGCGAGCTGTTCTGGCTTGGTTCAGCGCTAGGCAAAGGATTAAAAGGCAGAAAATTTCCTGAGGGCATGATCCCGTCGACCAGGGCATTTACAGGAGCTCAAGGGACACTGGGGATTCTGACATGGGCCAACATTAAACTTGAATATAGTCCGAAAATGGATGAACTGTTTTTTATCCCATTTGCTAAGGCTGAAGATCTTATTGAGCCCATATATAAGATACAACATAGAATGTTAGGCAGGGAATGCTTAGTTCTAAATAATCTCAATCTGGCCAACATTTTGTGTGAAGACTGGCCCGATGAATTTCAGTTGTTAAGGAAAAACTTGCCACAATTCACGCTCATTTTGTGTTTATACGGTTTAGACAGACGCCCGGCGGAACGCATCGCATATGAAAGGGAAGCTTTAATGGAGATCGCGTCGGAGCTGCACTTTGAGGTATTGAGCTCGGTCGGCGGCAAACCGGGAATAGGGAAAATAATGCTGAACAAATTGCGCAATCCGTGGGACAAGGAGGAATATTGGAAGTTCCGGTACAAAGGCTCCTGTCTCGACATATTCTTCCACACAACACTGAATAGGGTCCCAGAGTTCAGGAGAGTATTGTTTGAACTTGCAGCATACCATAATTATAGCACGCAGGATATCGGCTTTTATTTACAGCCCCTAGAATATGGGCGTGCCTGCTACTGTCAGTACAACTTATATTATGACCCGAACGATGATATTGGCAAGGAGAAAGTAAAGAACTTTTATCTACAGGCCAGCGAGGAGATCATTAATATGGGAGGTTTCTTCTCTACTCCTTACGGTCCATGGGCAGAAATGGTGTATCGCAGATCGGGCGCTTATAGCTATGTAGCGAGGATTTTTAAAGATGCTGTTGATCCAAATAATATTATGAACCCGGGTAAATTGTGCTTTTAAAGGAGGCAGATTAATATGATACAGATAAAAACTAAATCACTACCCAGTGATGATTATTACAGGAAATATTATTGGGATTTCAGAAAAGATGCCTGGAACTGCAGCAGATGCGCTTGTTGCAAGTGGATAGATACGTGGGAGGTGAAGAGCGCTAGATTTGCCGGCACATGTCCATCCAGCGGAAGATATAAATTCGATGCCTATTCATGCCAAGGTCGATTAGATATAGCCTTGGCGTTAATAGACGGTAAGCTGAGCTACGAAGAGTCTCCTAAACTGCTGGACATTTATTATCAATGTGATACGTGTGGAGCATGTGACGTATCTTGTAAGCGTAGCCAGGACCTTCAGCCACTTAACGTAATGCTCGAAGTAAGAGCGAAACTGGTCAAGGATGGGCAAATTCTACCGGCCCATAAAGCGGTCATAGATGGCCTTAAGAAAGAAAACAATATGCTTCAGAAATCGGCGGCCGATCGTGGAAAATGGGCAAAAGGCATGAATATAAAGAATTTGACTAAAGAAAAGGCTGAGTTCGCATATCATGCCGGCTGTTTACTGAGCTTTGACGAAGGGCTTTGGCCGGTAGCCAGGGCTGGTATTGAGGTTCTAAAAAGCGCGGGCGTGGACATCGGAATTATGGGGGCGTCTGAGATGTGCTGTGGAGGTCGCGCTTATGACATGGGATACAGGGATGAATTTTACAGATTGGCTGATCTTAATGAAAAAGCTCTGAAAAAGGCTGGAGTTAAAGAAGTTATCACCTCTTGCGCCGATGGATATCGAGCTTTCAAAGTACTTTACCCGGAGGCCGGAAAGCAGGTGGAGGTTCAACATATTGTCGAATCTGTTTATTCTCTGATGAAAAGCGGGAAAATTAAGCTTAACAAGGAAGTCCCTCTTACCGTAACTTACCATGACCCCTGTCGCCTCGGGCGGCTGAGTAAGCCTTATGTGCCAGGTGAACCAATAGATGGTGTATATGAGCCCCCAAGGGAAATACTGCGAGCAATTCCCGGCGTCAAACTGGTGGAAATGGAAAGAATTAAGGAGTACGCGTGGTGCTGTGGAGCCGGCGGAGGGGTCAAAGAGGCTTATCCGGACTTCTCCATCTGGACGGCTTCCGAAAGAATAGAGGAGGCTAAAGCTACTGGGGCTGAGGCAATAGTGACGGCTTGCCCTTGGTGCGAAAAGAATTTCAAAGAGGCTGTCGCACAAAAGGGAGACAAGATAAAGGTATATGATGTTATTGAATTGGTAAAGGCAGCATTGTAGAGGGAGGTTTACCGATGACGGAAACTAATATAGCTGAAATGCATGAAACAATCTATAAAGGACTGGTCGATGTACTGGGTGCCGAAAACGTATCTGACGACCCTGCAGTACTGCAGTCCTATTCCAGGGATTACAATTGGAGAACGGTGCTTACAGGCGGCGCAAGGCCGGAATTTATTGTTTTACCAGGGAGTACAGAAGATATACAACAAATTGTCAAGCTGGCCAATAGGTATAAGTTTCCGTACTCCATATTCGGATCAGGGTTTCATATGCCTCTTCCCCGCGGAGGAAAACGATATTGGTGCATGATGTCTCCCCAGCGAATGAATAAAGTCGAGATCGACGAACAGAACATGTATGCAATTGTTGAGCCATACGTTACTTTTGCACAATTGAGTGCTGAAGCCATGAAGAGAGGACTTCATGTAGGTACTCCCATATGTGGGTCCCAGGCATCAGTTCTAGCAAATCACCTATTCATGGGCTATCACTCCACATCTTATAGGACGGGCTATAGTCCTGCCAATATTTTGGGTAGTCAGTGGGTTTTACCGAATGGTGAAATACTTAGGACTGGCTCACTTGCTAACCCTAAATGCGGGTATTTTTGGGGCGAAGGTCCCGGGCTTAGTCTCATAGGCTTATTTAAGGCATTAGCGGGATCTTTCGGAGCTCTCGGAACTGCTACGAAATTGGCTGTAAAACTGTTCCCTTGGCCTGGGCCACAATCTCTTCCTACCGAGGGTATTACACCGTCTAAGAAATGCGAATTATCAGACGATAAGTTTAGATGGTATATGTTCACCTATCCGACGCTGGAAAAGGCGATTAACGCAATGTACGAGATCGGCAAAGCTGAATTAGGTTTGGTTCTGCTTAAATGGCCAACCATCTGGTTTGCCTGGTATGCGGCGAAGTCCCGCGAAGAATACATGAAGGATTGGACTGAGGAGTACTGGCAAAAATACACCAAGAATTGTGTTGAAGTCTGCATAAGTGCTTTGTCTTCACGGAAACAAATGCAATATGAAGAGAAAGTATTGATGGAAATAATCCAGGAAACTGGAGGCCAAATTGTCTCCAAAGACGTATATCGAAAGTGGGTCCCGTTTAATGCCAATAATCGTTTTAGAGATAGCTATGGTCCACGGTTTAATCGAATCGGCGGCGCCTTTGGAGAAGTTCACCTTGTATGGGATTCTTTGGATGATCCATTATCGAGTTTGCCCCCGGCTTTCGAAATTGCGGATAAACATACCCCGCCTTTTATAGACCACGATAACTGTGATAATGTTTGGCCGGTCCATTTATTAACAGGAGCTTTATCAGAATTGGACTTCCCGGTGGAGAAGAATGTGGAAAGCTGTGAGGAACAAGCGAAGGCGGCAATTGAGAGTGTAGAGCATGACATGAAGAAGGGCTACCTTACCTGGCTTTCCATAACTGCCCCCCTGAGTTCGACAGGCCCCGCATATAGTAATTTGCATCTAATAATGGCGAAAATTAAAAAATCGCTTGATCCATATAATCTGGCCAACCCTACCAGGTTAATTGATATGGATGCAATGGAAAAAGGCTCAGGTGGCGCACTTTTCCATTAATAAAGCCCTTGCTAAGTATAGAAAAACGTACAATAAACTCGACGATATTTAACGATTGGGACATCTGGCCATCGAGGCAATCGTCGAATTAAGGCGGCGCGATGCTGAACAATGGATTGCGAGGTTACAGATGCGTATTGAGATGGCAAAAAAGGTTATAGAGCATCTCGACAAATTTCCGTTTGGTTTCCCGAGATCGACAGACAAGGATGAATGGAGACTTCTGGAGATGCCGTTCGTAGTAAGCGACGAGGAAGGAGAAGTGCTCTCTCAGCTTATGCCTTTTAAGGAGCACATCGATGATATAGCCATAAGGATTGGTCGCGATAAGAGTGAACTGATACCAATACTTGATAGTTTAGTTCATAAGTGCTGGGCATTGCGAGATGGGTCAAAAGGAGCCCACTATTATCGGGCATTGAATTGGGGTCCCGGACATGTGGAACTGGCGATCGCGCAGCTTAGCGATGAATACTATAATTATTGGGCACACCAGACGGCTACACCTGAGACTATAGCAGCTGTCTATGGGAACGCGGGGGTGACTCCCTGGGTAAGAGTTATTCCAAGAGAAGCAGCGATACCTTACAATTCAGAGGTCTTGCCAGCTGAGCTTTTGTCTCATCTTATCGATCATGCAGGTGACGAAGGACTCGCCATTTGTGACTGTATTTGCCGTACTAAACAAAAAAGGCTTGGGGCAGGCTGTGATGCTCCTCGAGATACTTGCATATTTGTAGGATCTTATGCCAACAATGCTGTTGAGATCGGAGTTGCCAGTGCAATTACCAAGGACGAGGCACTAAAGATTAGCAGGAGGGCTCAGGATGCTGGGCTGATTCATCAGGGCACTGCCAGTGAGCATGGTATTTTTATCTGCAGTTGCTGCGCATGTTGCTGCAGTCCTCTCAAACTTATGATGGCAGGAGTCAACTCGATACTAAAATCGAACTTTATCGCTGATGTTAATGTGGAATTATGCAATGGGTGTAGGGATTGCATTAAAGCATGCCGTCTTAAATTTGTCACAATCAATAGGACGACTAAGAAAGCAGCCATCGACCTGGAGAAATGCATAGGCTGCGGTCTCTGCGTTTTGGCATGTACGCATGGAGCGGTAACCTTAAAGCGAAAAGAAAAGGATAAGATTATAGACTTACCCCATACTTGGGATGATTATATGCGTCTCAGAGCCACAGAGCGCGGGAAAATGGAATTCTATAAATAGGGGCATAAAACGGGGAAAATTTCTACAATCTATAATTAAATGCAAGCAAGTAGTGAAAAGTATGCACGAGGCCTTTTTCACTAAGGGTTTCCTTTCTTTGGTGCTTGATCGGGCTAAGGAAGCTCAAGCAAGCAAAATTACCAAGATCAGCATTATAGTCGGCGGATTATCAGGTATTGTCCCCGAATGCGTTGAACTACAGTTCAAAATATTTAGTAAAAATACGATCGCAGATAAAGCTGAGGTTACCTTCCAGCATCTGCCGGCTAGGTTGAGATGCCGTGAATGTGATATTGCTTACTCATGCGACAACTTTGATCTAGATTGTCCCCGTTGCGGACATCGCAAAATAGAAATACTGTCAGGGCGCGAATGTTACGTCGACAGCATAGAGGTAGAATAGATGACGGTGAAGGTATTAACCATTCGGGCAGATGTCCTGGGCGCCAACAAGGAGAAAGCTAAGAGAAACAAAGACCGTCTAGACAAGCACCGTGTCCTGGCGATAAATGTGATGTCATCTCCGGGTGCGGGCAAGACCAGCCTCATTATGCAAACAATAAATAGACTGATGCCTAAGACCAGAATTGCGGTTATAGAGGGTGATATTGCTTCCCGGATCGATGCGGATAAAATACATCAACAGCAGGGCGTGCCTGTGATACAAGTTAACATCCCCGGCGGCTGCCACCTTGACGCTAATATGATTGAGGTCGCGCTAAATAGTCTAACTCTTGAGGAAATTGACCTTCTTCTTATAGAAAATGTTGGAAATCTCGTCTGTCCGGCTGAGTTTGATCTAGGTGAGCATAAAAAGGTAATGCTATTGAGCGCACCCGAGGGCGACGATAAACCTTACAAATATCCCTTAATGTTCACAGAGGCCGACGTACTATTGTTAAATAAGATTGACCTGTTGCCATATACCGACTTCAATATTACAGCCTTTATTCAAAGCGTCACTGGGTTGAATGCGTCCGTCAAGATATTTCAAGTTTCTTGCAAGAATGGTGAGGGGTTGGAGTTATGGTATTCATGGATACATGCCGAGGTAAAACGTTTGAAGGACACCGCAGTTCGCAGGTAAAAGCGTGCAGAAGCGCGAGAAGCGTCTTTTTAGCAAAACTCTCGATGACCCGATGAGTGGTCCGTGGTCCTTTTAGAGACATGCTTGAGACCGTTGCATATGTGACAGCCTTCATCATTCATCTAGAGATTCTTTAAAAAATCAATCAATAGTTTGTTCAGCTCGGCGGGCTTTTCCTGTTGTACCCAATGGCCGGCACCAGGTATTATTGCCTTCTTCTTAAGGTTGACCATCGTGTTTTCAAGATTTTCCACTAAAGGAGCTTGCATTTCTATTACGAAATCGGCGGCTCCCGCGATGAAAATGGACGGCTGCTGGATTTTTGCGCCATTTAAAAAGGCCGTCAGTTGCCAATTCCTGTCTAAGTTTCTGTACCAGTTGAGTCCGCCGCGAAACCCCGTTCTGCTGAACTCACTGACGTAGACTTCGAGGTCCGATTCACTCAGCCAATTTGGTAATACATCTGGGAACATGAGAGTATCTATGAGTCTCATCGATTTGCTGAACATGAAATTCCATTTTTTATCAGATGGCACTTCACCTGACCATGAATAGAGCATGCCTAACATGCTTTTCCTCACATCTGCTTCCAACTCTTTCTCGGCGATACCCGGCTCCTGATGGTAAATCTGGTAGTGTACCTGGTCACCCTGTATCCGTCTTATTCGCTCAGTAGGCGGCAGGCTTCCCCAAGACCCCTGACGATATGGTACGGAAATTAGCCCGACTGCTGAAAAAATATCGGGTCGCAGTAAGGCACAATTCCAAGCGATAGGGGCGCCAAAATCATGCCCCACGATAACAGCCTTTTCTTCTCCAAGGGCGTGTACGAGGCCTACTATATCCCCTGTCAATACAAGGTAGTTATACTCATCGATTGCCTGTGGACAGTCAGTTTGACCATAACCGCGCTGGTCAGGGGCTACCGCGTGAAATCCAGCTTCAGAAAGCGCTGACAATTGATGCCGCCAGGAGTACCATAGTTCAGGGTAGCCATGGCAAAAGACTACAAGAGGCCCGTTACCCTGTTCTGCAATATGCATTTTGATTCCGTTTGTTTCCACAATGCGATGTTTTATATCCCTCATATCCCCTCCACTATTATTGAAACTAATATGTTTCTGGAAGTGGTCATCATTTGGTAGGCAATGGTGATAGTTAGCGATGACGGATGCCGAGGCTGCTCTCCAAAGTATCAGATAGCCATTTTATTAATGGTGGCTTGATGCCACCCATCAGCTTTCCACCTAATGCTAAGATATTTATGACAATTCTATTATGTTCAATTGACCATGCGTCAGTATTTTTCTTGGGATGGGTGGGCATAACTCGACAAATCCAATAATATGTGTTCAGATTGTCTTCTCCAGTATCTACCACGTCGCAAAAGGAGCCTATTGTCACTTGTTGTGTAATATCAACACCCCGAATACGATCGACCGGTAAATTAGGGACGCTGACACTCACAAACGTTTTATCCGGCAGTTTTTTACTTTTAAAGAGTTTCGCCATGATAATGGCGGTTTTTACAGCCGCGTCGAAGTTAAAATTCTCCAAACCATCAATACTTACTGCCATTGCCGGGATCCCCAGAAGATACCCGTGGAATGCAGCTCCCACCGTTCCAGATAAGAGTGTGCCACCGCCTACATTGGAGCCTTCGTTGATCCCGGTAACTACAAGATCAACCTTTGTTTTCACAAGATCACACAAGCCTATTAAAATACAATCCGAAGGCGTGCCTTCGACCGAATAGCATTTTGTTTTCCCGATATTCTCAGCATAGGGTTTTGCTTCCCGTACTCTTATACTTCTCTCCATACTTACCCCGGTCCCCTGCCCTGGATAGCCCCTGTCCGGTGCTACTACAAATACCTCGCCAACCTCACACATGCCCCTGACAAGTTCCCACAATCCGCTGGCGTAAATCCCGTCATCGCCGCTTATCAGAATATTAAATTTTTTACCTGACATAATATTTCCTTTATATTTTCAATGTGTGATCTTAGATAGTTCTTCTTGAACCCACCCCAATCCCAATTTGCTTAATGTCTCGGGTAAAGGAACGCCGTCATGTGAATATCCTGCTGCTCCGTAATACTCGTCGAGCAGCGTATCAAATTTTCGAACGACCTGACCGTTAGCGGCGCTGGCGCTTTTTAATGGCTCATTGAACATCCGCGAGGGTAACGTATCATCTTTTCGGCTGAATCCCTCTCGAACGTTAAAGGCTCGATCGAGGCAAACTATCCTTTCTCCTACTAATTCATATTGTTTCTCATCTCGAAGTTCATCGACTCCTGAGGATATGGCGAGGAATTCCTGCGTTAAAGACGATGGCAATGTCCTGATCATAGAACACATTACACCTGTCTCTCTGATGGCATTTAACTTCTGGTTATAGAGCACTATATCACCTTTTCCCTCATCGGCCAATCGATCTACCGGCCGGGGCAGAGTATCGCCAGCCAGTTCTTGATGAACCCGACCGTACATGTGACTGGCACCGATATTGGAAACAGCGAAATCCAATGCCTGCCCTTTGGCTGACCGTGGCTCGTAAGCGGGGAATTCTAACCCTTTCACGTGCATAGCGTAAGCATCAGCTCCCTGACCGATAACTTTAGCGGCTTGCCTTGTACCTTCTGCAAGTATCTTACCCAGACCTTCACGCTTTACGATACTTTCAATCAATTCCAGCGCAGGTTTATACTGGCCCCACACCAATTCGCGGCCGTCCGTATCTTTTTTAGTCAATATTCCCCTCTGGAATAACTCATAAGCGAAACCGATCGTACTTCCTGTAGTAATTGTATCCAATCCGAGCAAATCGCACATTCGATCGGCTGCAATGACTGCACCGGCATTAATGCTTCCTATATTAGGGCCAAACGCCCATATGGTCTCATATTCAGGGCCGCTGTTTTTATATCCTGCAAATGCTCCATACTGCACCTCTCGGATCTGACTACAGTGTACAGAACAGGCGTAGCAACCTTCGTCTCCCTTTTTGAGCGCTAAATAGGCCTCTGCCCCCAGGTTCTCAATGCCCTTCAAACTACCACCTTGAAAATTGTAAAGCGGGAGTATCCCCATATCGTAAAATCTAAGAAACATCGCAGGAGTTCCGTATTTTTTCAAAGCCAGCGGTGTACTCATGTCTTTTAGTGCTGCTGCCTCTTTTTTGCTAAGTTCCCTCACCGCACTAAAACTTTCACGCCGCGTAACATTACTTATTGCAACCGCTTTTAACCCTTTACTGCCCATTACGGTACCGACGCCACCGCGAGCTGCGGCACTCCAATCGGTTATTATGCACGCATATGGCACCAGATTTTCCCCGGCTGGACCGATACACGCAACTCGCGTACTGGTTCCATGTATTTCTTTTAACCTTTTTTGGGTTTGTTCAGTATCCAAACCCCAGAGATCTTCAGCTGGAAGTAATCTCGCTTCCTCTGCATCTATATTTAGATAAACCGGCGTCTCAGAGCTTCCTTCGAGAATAATGAAATCAAAACCGGCAAATTTCATCCAGGCCCCGAAGTCCCCACCCCCTACTGCCCGCATTATCCCACCGGTAAGAGGGCTTTTTGTCATAGCTATCCACCGGGAGAAACTTAAGGCATGCGTACCTGCGAGAGGCCCCGTGAGCAAAAGAAGCTTATTATCTGGTCCCAGCGGATCAATACCCGGACGCAGCTCATCAAATAAATATTTAACACCCAGACCCCTACCACCAATAAAAGCCCGTCGGACGTCTTCATTTACATTTTCCCTGTCTATCGACTTCTTTGTCAGATTGACCCTGAGTAAGCTACCAGCATAGGTAACCATCTACTTCTCCGTAGTACGAATTTAGCTAACCAGAAAATTTTTAATAGGTGATCAGAGTGCGGCCGACCTCACCAGTCGCCAGGTATTCCATAGCCTGATTAAGTGAATCTAGCGGTAAAGTCCTTGTAATCAGACGCTCAATAGGCAGTTTACCCTGCATTGTTAACTCGACCCAATTGGGAATGTCAACTGCGGGCACCATTGCACCGAGGTGTGCCCCGGTAAGCACCTTTCCACCTAGGAAATGTGGCCAATCTAAAGTAATCTTATCTCCGGCGGGAGGTGCTCCACTTACCACTGTGATGCCGCCAGGTTTCGCTGCTTCCACTGCCTGTGAAATAACCTTGACATTGCCAGCAAATTCGAGACAATAGTCTGCACCCCCACCAGTAAGCTGTTTAATGCGTGTCACCGGATCCTCTTTGCTGGCATCAACAGTGTAATCAACACCCAATTCCCTAGCGAAGGACAGCTTGTCTTTTAAAATGTCAACGCATATAATCTTACCTGCGCCCGCTAATTTTGCTGCTAGCAATGCACATAATCCTAAACCTCCACATCCCCATATCGCAACATTAGAACCGGCCTTTACTTTAGCTACATTGAAAACGGCCCCAACTCCCGTACTTGCACCACAGGCATACATGCATACTTTTTCCAGGGGAACTTGCTGGGGCACTTTTATCGCGCTGCGTACGGGCACTACCACATATTCCGCAAAGCAGGAGAGTAGCATGAAATGGTTTAACTCGGTACCATTCTGTCTCTTAAGTCTCCTGGTACCATCAAGCAGTGTCCCTTCGTGTCGTTTAGCGGAGGCTACCGGGCACATGCTTGGACGACCTGTCCAACAAAAGTCACACATGCCACAAGAACCCGCAGTACTTAGAACTATCTTATCACCCGCTTTTAAATTTGTTACGCCTGGGCCGACCTTTTCAACTATGCCGGCACCTTCGTGTCCCAATACCATCGGTGGCGCCGGCTGATGATGTAACCCCTGCACGAAGGCCAGATCAGTGTGGCATACCGTGGCTGCCACCATCCGGACCTTTACTTCATTTGTAAGCGGATCCTGAAGCCCAACTTCCTCAAGTATCATCGGTGAATTAGCTTTCAAGAGCACTTGAGCTTTCATAGAACACCCCACTCGTTATTACCATAAATTATTGAAATACTATATTACTTTCAAGCTGGGCAGGCACCGCCGCCCAGCTTGCTTGTTCATCAGCAGATACTGCGAAGTATTATGCTCATACTGTCAGTACTGGCTCATGACCTTGCCTTTTAAGCATTCGCCAGAAAGG
>JBEKVW010000035.1:0-19975 GCA_049513695.1 Dehalococcoidia bacterium
GCCCCAATGATCGAGGTCAGCGGCTGGGAAAAACCCGCGTCGTGCAAGAGCTGAATATAGCAACGCCGAAGCATGTCCCTTGCTCAAGATGAATCGATCGCGGTCCGGCCAGTCCGGATTTTGAGGATCAATCCGCATAGTATTGAAATAGAGCACGGCCATGATATCGGCGGCTGATAGCGAGCCACCCGGATGTCCTGCTTGACGTTGATAAATCATCCTCAGGCTATCGCGCCTCAAAGCGACTGCAATCTGCTCAAGCTCCCTTATCTGTTGATCGCTATATTCTACCGTCATAAAACCCTACTTCTCATAGCCCGATTTCGTGACGCAGGGCCTGAGTGCTTTCGCACCAGTTTCCCACGTTCCAGCGCCCGAAGACACCCATACCGCCCAATTCATTATCTCCTGAATATACCGGCACATGTATCAATGAAAGCCCGTCATATCCATACGCTCTGTCCAAAGCTTTTAATAACGAGCTCCTGGAAAATCCGCCGCTCATGGCCTGCACGCCTTTTACTGCATTGGCCAGGGCCACATAGTCCACTACAACTGAGTCGTCGGTAGCAAACTCGTGATTGTACTGGGCTTTCTGCAGTCCCGTGATGGCGCTCATGCGGCGGTTATCCAGCAGCAGTATACAGCCCCTGGCGCCATGTTGGACACCATCGATCAGGATCTGCGGGTTCATGGTGAAAGAGCCGTCTCCCGTGAATGCCAGGCCGAAAAATTTCTTCTCGGAGGCAGCCGTGGCGAGCAGGGCGGACGCGGCAAATCCCATATAGCTGGCGCCGGTGTCTGTGAAGGTGAAGCCCGGCACTTCGTCTTCCACGATCTGAAAACCGTTGGCCTGCACATCGCCTGCGTCGAAGAACTTGACCACACCTTTCGCCCTGGCCCAATCACTGGCGGCCTTGATGGCGGCTGGCTGAGTGAGTAATTCCCTTTTCCATTTCTCATCGAAAAGGGTGGGGTGCTCATAACGTTGCTGCTTGAATTTTTCCCATGCCTGACGCCGACTGCTGCACGCCTTGAACCAGGCCGAAGGCTGATTGTAGCTCTTTGCCTGCTTCTTTTTTAGCTCTTTCAACAACCGCTGCAGAGTAAGCCGGGCATCCCCGACCAGCGGTAGCGTATCACTGTAATGCAGCGCCGCTTCAATCTCAGTGTTTATATTAATTACGCGCTGAACTTTTAAGTAGGCGGTGCGTGAGCAGTCGGACTGGCAGACGAAGCGTGAGCCTATTACTAGTAACAGGTCCGCATGCTCCATGGCATAGTTTCCGCAGAGGGTGCCTTTGGAGCCTCCCACCGTCATATTGCGGGGATTGCTATAAGGTATGATGCCCGAGCATAGCGGCGAGATGACCGCCATTCCATCCACAAGATCAAGCAGTTGGGCGATTTCGGGACCCGCATTGCGCGCTCCGCCTCCGACCCGCAAAGCTACTTTTTTTGCCGATAGCAGCCAGTCGGCGGCAGATGCATAATCAGCCTCGGCGGCCCCAGGTTTAACAGTCAAAGCTGCAGCAAGCTCACGCAGGTTGAAGCTCTCGATCAAAACAGGCTGGATATTCATCGGTAAGAGTAAAAAGAAAGGAGCGGCCCGGAAGGGATGGTCCACGGCGGATTGCCCCCGCCGTAGCGCTGTCGAAATAGCCCCGGGTGTATGTAGGGAATAGGCCTGCCCCACGGTAGAAAAAAGGCGCAGGAACAGGTCCTGTTCATAACGAGGGATCTGCTGCATGTTTGGCCCCTCGTCATCGGTGGTCTCATCCCCAAGTATATACCAGATGCCCAAGCCGTCAGATGCCGGCACCAGCGAAGCTGCCAGCGCCTGCAGTGCGCCAGGGCCTATGGATGTGATAACAGCTGATTTCTGATCGGTGACCCAACGTAAGGCGGTTGCGGCGTGGGATGCCTCGACCTCGCTGCGTGTGTTCAGTACCTTTACCAGGCCGTGCTGCTGGTAGATACGGAGAACTTCGGCCAGGTCCGTACTTCCATGCCCGAATACTGCGAAAAAGGTTCTGACGTTCTGCTTGATCAGTCCCAGGACAACCGCTTCCGAAACAGTAATATCCAGCTTTGAAGGTATTTTGCCGTGGCTGACCGCGCTGATGAGTCCGCCGCAGGCAGCAATGGCGGCCGCCCTTTTCTCACGGTCTGTCTGAACGGCTTCGAACTTCATTTACCGACTCATATATTTTAAAGCTTTTGGCTATATTACTGGGGATGGCTCATTGCAATCCGCAACTGAGTGATTATTATGGGCACTGCTATTAGTCATGATAATATTCCTTTGCCATACGCCCGTCAATGTATATTATGCTACTTGTCAGCTGCTCTTTGACTCTGAAACTAATCGTCACTAAGTTTCCGTCGACTTTTATTTGGCAGACACGGGCCTCCCAATGAATAAGTTCAGATGGATACCACCGACAACACCAGCCCAGCCATCTGGATTCTTACCGGATCTCTTACTGGAGGATCCGCTCGGCAGGGGTAAGGGATTGACATCTTAGAATCTAGTATTTCTAATCAGGAGCTTTAGTGTTCATTTCCATTTTCTCTGAGTATTTTGTAGAATTTAGTAGATTTTTATAGTTTTTCCAGATCAAATCAGCCCGGGAGCGTTGATATTTTCGGAGGGGATTTTTGATTCGGGATTCGGTAGTAACCATAAAAGAAGCCAGCCGCATACTGGGGGTTAACGAGGCCACCCTGCGCCAATGGACCGACGAGGGGAGGCTCAAAGCTTTCATCACGCCGGGCGGACACCGGCGCTACGCCAAATCCGACCTCCTGAAATTCATGAACACGAGTCAAAGGGTACTGGACGTTAAGGACCTGGCATCAGAGATGGAAGATACGGTACGCCTGCACCGCGAGACGGCCAGAAGCCATCTGGAGGCAACCGCATGGTACGGCAAGCTTGACAGGAGCTCCCAGGAACGTCTGGCTGAGCTGGGACGCCGCCTGCTGGGTCTGATCGTCAGGCATGTAACAGATCCCTCGGCGCGGGAGGAGACTATCGGGCTGGCGCGTGAAACAGGGCAGGGCTTCGGCATTACACTGGCCGAATACGGACTGCCCCTGACCGATTCAGTGGAAGCTTTCATGCTTCACCGCGACATCATTATGAATGCCTCCGGCCATTTAATGAAAAAACGGGAGGCTTTCAGCGGGCGTTTCGTAGAGGCCATACCGCTGGCGGCGCACCTCATGGACGAAGCACTGGTCTCCCTGGTGTCCGCTCACCAGCAGCGCCAGGGCGAACTTAAAGGGAGCGCCCCGTCATGATCTCGGTCTCCCGCCTGCTCTGCGATACGATCAGCCCCGGCGACAGCCTGCGCTACGGTCCGCAAGGCGTGGCCGGCGCTCATGCAGGCGGACGGGGAGGCAACGTTCCCGGTCCGGTGGTGGTCTGGAACTGCACCAGAAGGTGTAACCTGCGCTGCATCCACTGCTATGCCAGCGCACTGGATAGAAAGGACCCGGCTGAACTGGATACCGCCCAGGGCAAGAAACTTATAGGAGACCTGGCGGATTTCAAAGTCCCGGTCATACTTTTCTCGGGGGGCGAGCCGCTTCTGCGCGATGATATATTCGAGCTGGCCGGCTTTGCCTCCAGGAAGGGATTACGCCTGGCCCTTTCCACCAACGGCACACTGATAGACGCCGAAAAAGCACGCCGGATTAAAGATACCGGCTTCGCCGAGGTGGGGATAAGCCTGGACGGGATCGGCGCCGCCAATGACCGGTTCCGCCGTGCAAAAGGCGCCTACCGGGCCGCACTTCAGGGTATCAGGAACTGTCTGGCCCTAGGAATCCGGGCCTCCTTACGTATGACCATAACACGTTTTAACCACAACCAGGTATCGGCCATCTTCGGCCTGGCCGAGGCAGAGGGCATCGACCGCCTGTGCTTTTATCACCTGGCCTATTCCGGCCGGGGTGGAAGCTTGCAGGAAGAGGACCTGACACATCATCAGGCCAGGTCTATAGTGGATGAGATTTTCCTCAACACCCTCGATCTGCACAAGCGCGGCCTGAGCAAGGAAGTCCTCACAGTAGGCAACCATGCTGACGGTGTTTATCTCTATTTGAAGCTGCTGAAAGAAGACCCCGGCCGCGCCGGCAGGGTGATGGAGCTGCTTAAAACCAACGGTGGCAATAACTCGGGCATCAGGATCGGCTGCATCGATGATGTCGGGGAGGTGCATCCCGACCAGTTCTGGATGCATTACTCGCTGGGTAATGTCACGAAGCGCAAATTCGGGGATATCTGGAAGGACCCCTCGGAACCCCTGATGCAGGGGCTGAGGGAGCGCAAGAAACTGCTTAAGGGACGTTGCGCCCGCTGCCGCTATCTCGACCTGTGCAACGGCAGCCTGCGCGTACGCGCCGAAGCAGTCCACGGCGATATCTGGGCGGAGGATCCGGCCTGCTATCTGACCGAAGCGGAAATAGGTATTTGAACATGGTCCCCACAATAATGGAAGAAACAAATGTGATTAAACCCGGGCTGCAGCTGGTAGCCTGGGAGGTAACGCGCAGCTGCAACCTCTATTGCGCCCACTGCCGCGCCTCATCGGCCGGCGATGCCTACAGCGGCGAGCTGTCGACGGAGGAATGCCTTCGCCTGATCGACGGGATAGCCGCCGTGGGAAAGCCCATATTGATATTAACGGGCGGCGAGCCGCTCATGCGTAAGGATATTTTTGACATCGCCGGATACGCGGCCGGCAGGCAATTAAGGGTAGTCATGGGAAGCAACGGTACGTTGATAACGGAGGAAACGGCCTCAAGGTTAAAGGAAATCCCGCTGTCACGCATGGCGGTGAGCCTGGATTTTCCGTCAGCGGAGCTTCAAGACAAGTTCCGGGGCCAGGCCGGCGCCTACGATGCCGCAGTAGCAGGGATCAACAATGCACGGCGGGCAGGCATCGAGATGCAGGTCAACTGCACGCTTACCCAATTGAATATTGATTATCTGGACGACCTCCTATCGCTGGCCCTCGATTTGGGCGCCGTAGCCTTTCACCCCTTCCTGCTGGTGCCCACCGGCCGGGGCAAAGGGTTGGAGAGCGCTGCGCTCTCGGCGCAGCAGCACGAGGAGGCGCTCAATCGGATATACGATATGCAGGAGAAAATGGGCGACAGGATTTTCTTCAAGCCCACGGATGCGCCCCACTATCTGCGCATAATGAAGCAGCGGGGCAAGGGCGGTGAAAGCAAGCCGCCCGCGCCAGTGAGGCCGGACAATCCGGCCCATTCCATCAGCCGGGGCTGCCTGGCGGGGACCGGCTTCTGCTTTATCTCACACAGGGGCGCGGTGCGTGGGTGCGGCTACCTGGACGTGGATGCGGGCAACGTGAGGGAGCAGCCCTTCAAGCGGATATGGGAGGATGCTCCCCTTTTCCGTGAGCTGAGGGACCTGCGCAATCTGAAAGGCAAATGCGGGCTGTGTGGATATAAGAAAATATGCGGCGGCTGCCGGGCACGCGCCTATGAGGCGACGGGGGATTACCTGGAGGCCGAGCCTTACTGCATCTATCAACCGGCACAGAGAGAGGACCCCATCAATGCATGATTTGGATCTGGATATTTTAGACCGCCGCCTGCTGGGCCTGGCGCAGAGGGAATTCCCGCTGACCCGGTCGCCTTACGCCGACCTCGGCCGAAAGCTGGATATCAGCGGCGACGAAGTCATCCAACGTCTTGGTAAGTTAAAGGTCGACGGCCTGATCCGGCAGATAGGCCCGATCGTGGACTCAGCTAAGCTGGGCTATCAGAGCACGCTGGCCGCCATGAAATTGGGCGTCACAAAGCTGGAGGGGGCTGCCCGGGTCCTGGGCGCACACGCTGGTATCAGCCATGCCTACCTGCGGGACCATGAATACAATCTATGGTTTACATTGGCCATGCCGCGGGAGGCCACTATTCAGGCGGAGCTGGACCAAATAGCCCGTGCCTGCGGAGCCGACGGCTTCATATCGATGCCGGCCATAAAAGTATTTAAGCTACGTACCTATTTCGATATGGGAGGAGACAGTTCTACGCCAACCGACAGCAGCGGCGGTGCGAACCTGACACCGGAGAGGACGGGATTAAAGCGGCTTGAAAAACTTGTGGTCAATGAGCTGCAGCAGGACCTGCCGCTATCCCCTGCGCCCTTCGCCGCCATGGCCATTAAGCTGGGAATGGACGAGGGCGCTTTCCTGGAAGCCTGTGCTTCCCTGATGCGCAGCGGCGTCATCAGGCGCTATGGAGCTTCCCTTGACCACAACAGGGCGGGTTACGGCGCCAATGCTCTGACCTGCTGGTACGCTGCCCCGGATAAGGCGGACGGCGCCGGGCGCAAACTGGCGGCCTTTAAGGAAGTCAGCCACTGCTACGAAAGAAAGACGCCGGAAAGCTGGAAATATAACCTTTTCGCCATGCTTCACGGCCGCGATACCGAGAGTTGCATGGAGGCCGTCGGCCGTTTATCCGCCGCATCCGGCCTCAACGATTTTATAACGCTTTTCACCTTAAGGGAGCTTAAAAAGACCAGGATCAAATACGCAGCATGAGGGAAGACGATTGAGTTCTTACTATCCTGTTTTTCTTAAACTGAGCGGCCGGCGCTGCGTGGTAGTGGGCGGCGGACAGGTCGCACTGCGTAAGGTGCAGACCCTGCTCAAGTGCGGAGCCAGGGTGGAAGTCGTCAGCCCCGATGTCTGCGCCGGGCTGGAGGAGCTGAATTCCCGCCGTAAGATAAGCATAATCCGCCGTGGCTATAAGCACGGGGATATAGGCAGGGCATTCCTGGCCATTGCCGCTACGGGCGATACGGATATTAACACAGAAGTGGAGCAGGAGGCGGAACAGAGGGGAGTGCCGGTCAATATCGTAGATAACAGGGAGCTTTCGAGCTTCATCGTACCTTCATTCCTGCGACGCGGGGACATTACCATAGCCGTTTCAACGGCCGGCCGCAGTCCGGCCCTGGCACGCAGGATCAGGACGCGGCTGGAGAAGGACATCGGCATTGAATATGCTGCGCTGGCTGAAATAGTCGATGAGGTCCGCAGCGAGATTAAGAAAAAGGGAATACAGATAGGCCCGGACGATTGGCAGGAGGCCATGGATGTCGATTCTATGATCGAGCTATTAAAGAAAGGCGAACGGCAAAAAGCCAAAAATCTGCTGCTTAAGAACCTGAAAAAACCCGGGGATAAGCAGACGGAAGAATAATATTATGCAGCTTGGCCTGGTGGGAATTAATTACAACACAGCGCCGCTGGCTGTGCGGGAAAAGGCTTCGATCAACTTCGAGAAGCTGGGAGAATCGTTGTCGTCCCTTCGCCGTCACACCCACTACGGCATCATACTCTCCACCTGCAACCGCACTGAGATCTACACATCGGGCAGCGATAGCGCCGTCCTCGAAAAGGCCGGCTTACGCTTCCTGGGATCGTTGACCGGGGATGAAGGCGGCGCCTGCGCAGATTGCATCTACATATTGAAGAATATTGAGGCGGCAAAACATCTCTTCCGGGTGGCCGCGGGGCTGGAATCGATGGTGGTCGGCGAATATGAAATACTGGGACAGGTAGGCCAGGCACTGGACGCTGCCGCTAAGGCGGGGATGGCCGACCTGCTGCTCAATCACGTCTTCCAGGGAGCTATCCAGGCCGGCAGGCGTGTGCGGGAGGAAACAGGCATCAGCCGCAACGCCCTTTCCATCAGCTCCATTGCTGTAAACCTGGCCGAGGAAGCCCTGGGAAAATTATCCGGCCGGACGATGCTGGTGATCGGCGCCGGGGAAGCAGGCCGGCTGGTGGTTAAAGTAGCCAGGGACCGCGGTGTTTCACGCATCGCCGTCGCCAGCCGCACACATCAGCGTGCCGCAGCCCTGGTCCAGAAGGTCGGTGGAACACCGGTGGGGCTGGATTGTTTGCCTCAGGAACTGTCTACTGCCGATATAGTGGTCACCTGTGCGGGCGCGCCCCACAGGATGCTGGGAACAGACCAGATCGAAAAGGCCATGCAAAGCCGCGAGGGCAGGCCCATCGTTATCATCGATATCGCCCTGCCGAGGAACGTCGATCCCGAGGTGGGGAACATAACCAATGTCTCGCTGCGCAATATCGACGACCTTACCAGTATTTATGAGACCAATCGCGAGGGGCGTCTGAACGAAATAGGAATGGCCGAAGGGATAGTCGAGGATGAGATGATGCGTCTGGCAGCCTGGTGGAAAGCGCTCGAGGTCAGGCCGCTGGTCAGCGCATTGATGGCCAAGGCCGAGGAGATCAGGGATAGGCAGTTCGGCAAGACGCTAAGGAAATTGCGGCCCCTGTCGGCTGAGGAGCAGGAAAGCCTGGAAGCCATGACTAAATCGATCGTAAACAAGATACTCAAAGACCCCATTCAATATCTTAAAGCCGACGGGGACGGCGAACATGCCAGGCTGATAGGCGAGCTTTTCCAGCTTGATGCGGAGCAGCATAAATGAGGGCTATAATCACCGCCGGTTCACGACGCAGTAAGCTGGCCCTGATACAGACGGCTTCGGTTGTCGACAGGATTAAAGCGGCCAATCCCAAATTGGAAGTCGAGGTGAGGGAGATTGTGACCTCGGGGGACCGCGACCGGCACACCCAACTCGACCGTCTGGGAACGGCTATATTCGTCAAGGAACTGGAGGAGGCCCTGCTGCGCAGGGAAATAGATATAGCCGTACACAGCGCCAAGGACCTGCCCACCGAAATCCCTGAAGGGCTGGCGCTGATCGCCGTTAGCGCAAGGCAGGACCCGCGGGATGCCCTGGTGGCTAAAGCACGGCTGGAGCAGCTAGATGCGGGTTCGAGGATAGGCACGGGCAGCTTGAGGCGTTCAATCCAGCTCTGCATGCAGCGTCCCGACCTCCAGATATGCCCTATCATGGGCAACGTCGATACACGCTTGAGAAAAGTTGCTTCAGGCGAGGTGGACGGCTTCCTGGTGGCGGCGGCCGCCATGCTGCGCCTGGGATGGGAGGAGAAGATAACGGAATACCTGCCAGTCGACAGCTTTCTGCCGGCGGCGGGGCAGGGCGCGCTGGCCGTGGAAGCCCGCCTGGAAGATAAAGAGATATATGACCTTATTTCACCTGTAAATCACCTGTCGACCTGGCAATGTATAACGGCTGAAAGGGCCTTTCTGCGGGAGCTGGGGGGAGGCTGCCGGGCCCCTATCGCTGCTTTGGCGACCATTGGGGACAGGGACTTGAAACTCGACGGCATGATAGCCAGCATTGACGGCAGTAAGGTGCTGAGAGGTTCAGCTACGGGAAGGCCGGATTCTGCGGAAGAGGCAGGAATCGAACTGGCGAGAGAGCTGATCTCACTGGGCGCCGAGGGCTTGATCGAAGAGGCCAGGGGATGTTAAAAGCCGGAATGGTCTATCTGGTAGGGGCCGGGCCGGGCGATCCGGGGCTGATAACGCTGAAAGGCGCCGAATGCCTGGCAAAGGCCGATGTAATAATTTACGACCATTTGCTGAGTGAGGATCTATTGGAGATGGCTCCTCCCGGCGCAGAGCGCCTCTATGCCGGCAAGACCGCATACCGGCATACCCTGGAGCAGGATGCAATCAGCAGGCTGCTGGTCGAGAAGGCCAGGCAGGGCAAGACGGTGGTCAGGCTCAAAGGCGGCGACTCATTTGTCTTCGGGCGCGGTGGAGAGGAAGCCGAAGCCCTGGCCTCTCACAATATCCCTTATGAAATCGTGCCCGGTGTCTCAGCCGCCATTGCGGCGCCGGCCTATGCCGGGATACCCGTCACACACCGCAAGATGGCCTCATCCTTCGCGGTAATAACGGGGCATGAAGACCCGCGTAAGGGAGGCTCCAGCATCGACTGGGAAAAGCTGGCCACGGGCGTGGATACACTGGTCTTTCTCATGGGCATGCAAAACCTGCCCTATATAACGGACACGCTGAAAAAACATGGCAGGCGACCTGAAACCCCTGTGGCCGTCATCAAGGACGGCACCACTCCACAGCAGAAGACTGTGACCGGCACTCTCGACAATATTGCGGACAGGGTAAAGAAATCCGGGGTGGGCCCTCCTGCTGTTATAGTTGTGGGAAAAGTTGCGGCCCTGCGCGGTAAATTGCGCTGGTTCGATAACCGGCCGCTCTCCGGGAGGCGCATCCTGGTGACCAGGTCACGGCAGCAGGCAGGCGCTTTGAGCAAGCTGCTCGGGCAACGGGGAGCGGTTCCCGTAGAGCTGCCCGTCATAGATATACTGCCGGTTGCGGACTTCAGCAAGCTCGACACTGCCATCTCGCACCTGGACCGCTTTCAATGGACTGTGTTCACCAGCATCAACGGCGTCGAGGCTTTTTTTGACAGGTTGAACCACCTGGGCAGGGATACACGTTCCCTTGGCCACATAAAAATAGCCGCCATCGGGCCGGCCACCGTTGCCGCACTGGAGCAGCGGGGCATCAAGCCCGAGTTCTATCCCGACGAATATACCAGCGCGGCCTTGCTGGCGGGATTCAAGAGGATGGCGATCTCCGGTCAGAAGTTCCTGCTGCCGCGTGCCAATATAGCCGATAAAGATTTGACGAGGGGCATCCGGGGGATGGGCGGCATTGTGCAGGATATTGCCTGCTACCATACGGCGCCGGCGTACTCATCCGGCAAAGCCGCTGAGACATTATCCAGAAGCGAAATAGACATGGTGACCTTTGCCAGCTCGTCCACGGTGATCAACCTGGTACGGGCATTGAAAGGCAAAAAGTCGCTTTTGAAAAAGGTCAAGATCGCCTGCATCGGTCCCGTTACGGCGGAAACCGCCGTGCAGGCCGGGTTGAAAGTAGATATTGTTGCCGGTGAACACACCATACCCGGCCTGGTGAGCGCCATCGAAGATTATTACGCAAGGGAGGTTTAAATGTTTCCCCAATTACGCTTAAGACGCCTGCGCCGCACGGATGCGCTGAGGGCGCTGGTACGAGAAACGAGCCTGGATGCGGGCGATATGGTCTATCCCCTCTTCATAGTTGAAGGACATGGCATCAAGCAGGAGATAAGCGCCATGCCGGGCATTTTCCATTTTTCCCAGGACCGGTTGAAAGACGAGGTCAGGGAGATAGCCGGCCTGGGCATCCCGGCCGTCATATTATTCGGCATACCGGACAGTAAGGACGAAACGGGCTCATCGTCCTGGGACCGCCGTGGCGTGATTCAAAAGGCCATCAAGACCATCAAAAAGGCAGCTCCCGGCCTGCTGGTCATTACCGATGTCTGTCTGTGTGAGTACACCAGCCACGGCCACTGCGGCGTCATCACGGACGGCTGTGTCGACAACGATAAAACACTACCCTTATTGGCCAAAATGGCACTCTCCCACGCCGAAGCCGGCGCGGATATAGTGGCGCCTTCGGACATGATGGACGGCAGGGTCAAGGCCATACGCCAGCACCTGGACAAGAACGGCTTTGAGCAGATTCCTATTTTATCTTATGCTGCCAAGTATGCTTCGGGCTTCTTCGGTCCCTTCCGTGAGGCGGCGCAATCCGCCCCGCAGTTCGGCGACCGCCGTTCCTACCAGATGGACCCGGCCAACGCCCGGCAGGCCTTGCTGGAAATCGAGGAGGACATCAAAGAGGGAGCCGATATGATCATGGTCAAACCAGCCCTGCCCTACCTGGACGTGATACGCAGGGCGCGTGAGGCTTTTAACTACCCCCTGGCAGCTTATAACGTCAGCGGAGAGTATTCCATGGTCAAGGCGGCGGCACAGCGCGGCTGGATAGACGGCAAGACCGTCACACTGGAGATATTGAATGCCATTAAACGGGCGGGCGCCGATATCATCATAACCTATCATGCCAAAGAGGCGGCCGCATGGCTGTGGGGCAAGTGACTATGTCCGTGGATAAGTTCAAACGCTCCCGTGAGCTGTACGAGGAAGCGCAGCGCTATCTGCCGGGAGGTGTGGACAGTCCGGTGCGGGCACATAAAGCGGTCGGGGCTACTCCGCTCTTCATAGAGAGGGGCAAAGGCTCCAAGATATTCGACGCCGACGGAAATGAGTATATCGACTATGTTTGCTCCTGGGGCCCTCTCATACTGGGGCATGCCCGTCCGGAAATAGTAAGGGCGCTGAAACGTGCTGCAGAACGCGGGACCAGCTTCGGCATATCCACAGAGCCTGAGATCAGGTTGGCCAAAATGATCAGTGCGGCCATGCCTTCCATGGAAATGCTGCGTTTCGTCAACTCCGGGACGGAAGCCACCATGACAGCCCTGCGTCTGGCTCGGGCTTTTACCGGACGAGATAAAATAGTCAAGTTTGCGGGCGGTTACCACGGCCATGCCGACGGGCTGCTGACCACAGCGGGCTCCGGGCTGGCGACGCTGGACCTTCCCGACTCACCCGGCGTGCCTCTAAGCCACGCTCAAAATACGCTTACAGCGCGCTACAACGACCTTTCGTCGGTCGAACAGGTTTTTCATCGTTATCCCAAAGATATAGCCGCCGTAATAATCGAGCCGGTGGCCGCCAATATGGGGGTGGTGCCTCCACTACCCGATTTTCTAAATGACCTGCGATCGTTGACCAGTGAAAACGGCGCCCTGCTTATTTTCGATGAGGTCATAACGGGCTTCCGCGTGGCCTACGGCGGGGCGCAGGAGCTGTACGGTATTACTCCCGACCTGACATGTTTGGGGAAGATCATCGGCGGAGGGCTTCCAGTAGGAGCCTACGGAGGGAGAAGCGACATCATGAAGATGATGGCTCCCATCGGACCGGTCTATCAGGCCGGAACGCTGTCGGGAAACCCGCTGGCCATGACGGCAGGTATCGAGACGATAACGTTATTAGAGCATCCTGATGTCTATCGTCAGCTCGAGAAAACGGCGTCGGCGCTGCAGGACGGCATCCGCAAAGCAGCCGCCGAAAATAGGGTTAGCCTGCAGGTTGCGAGGGTCGCCTCTCTGCTGACCGTATTTTTTAACGCTAATGCGGTGGTCGATTATGAGTCGGCCAGGCAGTCGGACACCTCACGTTTCGCAGAATTCTTCAGGGGACTGCTGGACAGGGGTATCTACTGGCCGCCTTCGCAGTTCGAAGCCGCTTTCATCTCCCTGGCACACAGCGATAAAGATATCCGGTCAACCTTAAGTGCCATCAGGGATATATTCCGCGGTTTCGTGTCAAGAGAAAAATAAACCGGCAATCTTTGACACTCCGATACGACCGGAATAAGATGGTATCAAGAACAGTAGTTTTGCTGGCATGAACAAACGTTTTTATCCACTGATTTTCACAGCAGTTTTGATGTTAGCTGCGGTCGGGCTATCTGTGTGCGTGGTGAGACTTCCTGCTCTAGCATCGCCCCAACCGCCTGGTGCACGACTTCTCAGTCCAAACAACGGCGGAATAGATATACCGATAAAACCAACATTCTCGTGGAGCCCATGGGAAGATGCCACCAAGTACCAGCTCGACCTGGCCAGCGATTCCGAGTTTAAACAGATGGTGATCACGGCTACCATAAACGCCACGACTTACGAGTACTCCGGGCAACTTGATTACGGGACCAGCTATTTCTGGCGCGTAAGGGCTATCGAGATGCCCAGCCAGAATATACCTTCGGATTGGTCCTCTACCTTCGACTTCGAGACCAAGCACAGTGTTCAGTTGCTCAAACCTAATGGATACAACGTTCCAGTTAACCGGGCGCAATTCTCCTGGGACCATGTCTCCGGACTTGATGCCACCATATACCAGATCGATTTTGCCAGGGATTCGGAGTTCAATCAGATCGTAGCCTCAGCAACTGCGACTAGTACGGTCTACGAATACCCGGGTACGCTCGACTACGGGACCCATTATTACTGGCGAGTGAAAATTATCGAGATGCGCGGACAGAGTGTTCCGCCTGACTGGTCGTGGCCTTTAAGCTTTTCTACAGAGCCCATCCCCACGCCACCTTCCACTGAAGCCACGAGCCCGTCCTACGGGTTACAGAGTCCATCAACCCCACTGTGGATACAGATAGCAATTGCGATCGGCGTTATACTGGTTGTCTCCATCCTTGTGCTAGTTTTCAAAAAGAAGCGATAGGTAGCGTATTCCGGGATTTTGGGTCGAGATAAAAATAAACCGGCAATTGTTGACACCCCGGCACGGCGCGAATATCATGATATCAAAAACAGTGGGGCGGTTATTATGAACAAACGTTTTTATATATTGATTTTCACAGCAGCATTAATGCTGGCTTCAGTCATGCTGACTCTATGCGCGGCGGCGCCTTCTGCTCAAGCACAGAACAGCCGCTCTGAATGGGGCCTGTTAGTTAACTCTGCGGCAACACCCTCTAAAGACACTTCTGTCGAGACGTTTATGACGGGCGCCGATCCTGTGACGGGCCGCAACGGACAGATCGACCTGTCCTGGGAGCAGCTCTGCCTGTCCACCTGGTATCAACTTCAGATAGCCAAGGATAAGGACTTCACGTTGAGAATCAACCCCACGGTCAACTGGGGCAACGGCTCTACCGGCGTTATCTCAGCCGTGACGGGTTCGATCCTGCTTAAGATGGATTCCACCAACGACACCAGCCCGGCCGCCTGGATCCCTCCCGGCTCCCTGCCGGAAGCGGGGGCTACCTATTTTTGGAGGATACGCTCGGTAAAATCGGCCACCGGCCAGATTGCGGATAGCCCCTGGTCGGCGACACGCAGCTTCTCAGTCAAGCCCGGTTTCATCATCAATACCCCGTACTACGGCGTACAGCTTCTCAGCCCGAACAACGGTGGAACGGGAGTGCCCATCAAACCGACGCAGTTCTCCTGGAGCCCCTGGTTTAATGCCACCAAGTACCAGTTCGACCTGGCCAAAGACCCCGAGTTCAAACAGATGGTGATATCGGCAACTACGACCACCACAGCGTACCAGTACTCAGGAGCGCTCGATTACGGCACCAGCTATTTCTGGAGGGTGAAGGCCATTGAGATAAACGGCCAGAATATACCCTCGGATTGGTCGGCTACCTTCAGCTTCCAGACCGAGGCGGCACCTATGGCACCGGCCCCTCTACAAGAACCTGCAACCCCGCTGTGGGTCTGGGTTACGATCGCCATCGGCGCCATCCTGATTATCTCCACCCTGGCGCTGGTTTTCAAGGCCAGGCGTTAGGCAAGACTACGATTATCCCGGATATTTGATTCCAGCCCATGCGGAACCCGGAACCGGAATTTAATTTATAAGGCGGTAGCCATGAAGAAAGCGGTGCGGCCACTATTTGTCCTGGCTTCTATAGTCACATTGTTCCTGCTTGCTGCAGGCTGTATGAAAGTCGCTGCGCCCACAAATTCGGGTGCGCCGGTGGCGACGCTCAGCAATGTCAATACAGCTACCGCGGTCTCCAGCGATGGCCTGCCGCTCTCGGTAGCCAGCATATTTTTAGCCAATACGCCCAATATTTTCGTGGCTGCAACGGTAAGCAATGCCCCTGAAGGTACTGCGGTGACCGCACAGTGGGTCATGGTCAAGGATTCGACAGGGAAATTACTCAATCAGATATTGTTCAATGACTCAGACACGGTAACCGGGACCAGGAACATATCCTTCAGCCACGCCTCACCGGCGGGAGGGTGGCAAGCCGGCCAATATGCCATATCACTGCAATTGAACGGCAAGGAAGTCACCACGACACAATTTACAGTGCAATCCGTGCAGGCCGCCAATGTCCCGGCTCCCACCATCAGCTATTTCAAAGCTACCCCGGATACGCAGGATACCGGCCAACCGGTAACGCTTAGCTGGAGCACGACCGACGCCACCAGCGTCGATATTTCAGGCGTCGGAAATGTGGCCAGCCAGGGCACCACGATCATTATCCCGATCAATAGCGTCGAGTATACGCTGAAAGCCACCAACGCCATGGGCACGACCACGGCCAAGGTCTACGTTTATATAACCTCCTATATCAGCGACAAGCCCGACCTGGTCATTACCGATTTCCACGTAGAAGGCGATAAAGCCTTCTACACAATTAAAAACATCGGCGGAGTTCCCGCCAAACAGAGCACCACATTCCTGTATGTACAGGGCGACAACAAGGCTTCAAGCCTGGTGGATATCCTGCCGTCGGGATCCGAGCGGACACTGGCCTTCCCCAATTTTCTGTGGAGCTACGGCACTGCACGCAATTACACGCTACCCGTCAGGATCTGCGCCGACGGCCTGAAAGCCATAGGCGAATATAATAAAGACAACAATTGTATGCAAATCAACTGGTGAATTCTTTGGATAACCTCCAGTGTAGAGCTAAAATTGATTATTAAGAGGTGGACAGTATGAAAAAATTAGGTCCGGGCAACCTGATCATTGCAATATTGTTAACAGTTGCATCTCTGGCGATCGCAATGCCGGGATGTGTCACAGTCAATACCGGCGGCAACGGTGCGACCTCTCTGATGTCCGAAGCTACACTGGCTACAGGAGTGGACAGCCAGTCGAAACCGTTGAACCCATCCAACACGTTTACAGTTTCCACCGATACGATTTACCTTTCGCTTAAATTAAACAATGCCGCTGCCAATACCCAGGTGATGGCAAAGCTGACATATCTGAGCGGCGAGGTTGCCAGCCTGGCTAACAGCATAATGTTCACCAGCACCCAGACAGGGCAGGGCACACAGTATATGTACTTTGCCATGAAAGCGCCCCCGGGCGGCTTCCCGCAGGGCAATTACCAGGTAAACATCTCTGCCAACGGCCAGGACCAGTCCAGTTTACCCTTCACAGTGCAAAACCTCTCCGTTCAGGCAGGCTGGCCGACGATTAACAGCTTTACAACCACACCCGATACCGTGCCTGCGGGTCAAACAGTCACATTAAAATGGGATGTAAGTAATGCCACCAGAGTGACTATTCAACCGGAAATCGGCACAGTTCCATCCTCGGGTACGCGTACAATTACACCATCCGCTACCAGTGAGTATGTGCTAACGGCCATCAATGACGCCGGCGCCCCGGCCAAGCATCTTACTATTACCGTCGGAGCACCGGTTGCCGGAGTGCCCGATCTAATAATTACAGATGCCTGGCTGGATGGCTGCATGGTCTATTACAAGGTTAAAAATATAGGCAGCGTTAACGCACCAGGCAGTACCAGTTTGCTCTCTGTTGACAATTTATTCCCGCCCCTGGGTAGCACCAGCTTTGTGGACGTAATGAAGCCGGGACAGGAGAGGACGCTGGCCTTCTCCAGCTACCAATGGGTTGGATGCGGGACAAATGCGGCCGCCAGCGGTGGCGGATCGATAATGGCGGAAGACACTACTGGTAGCTTTGCACCACAGGGACCTTCGCAATCCGGCAACGGTTACGTAGTGCTCACACTTAACCACGAGGTAAAAGTCTGCGCCAATGCTAAAGATCCCATCGCCGAAGCCAATACCTCCAACAACTGCTTAATCAAGCTTTTTGGGCCGCTCTGGAATTACAACCTGCTGCCTCTGGCGCACCTGGCGAGCTGGAAGAACAGCGCAGGTGACGTCCCGGATTTCGGCAGCGAGAGCAATCCCAAGGGAGGCTACATAAAACAGGGTGACGGCAGCCTGGAGATGATACCCGAGCAGGTGCCGCAGGGATGGACGCAGGGGTACTGGGGCTACTTCTATACCAACACTGAAACACGTACCAACCAGATTGCTGCTATACAAGTGCCGGCCAAGACCCATTTTATTGCCACTGTAGGGCTCTCGCCGAATGCCGTGGGCAGCGACGGAGTGACATTCAAGTTCGGAATGAAAGACCTGAGCGATACCACCAATTTCCTGCCGGGCAAACAGATGACCATTCCGGGCCAGTTTGAAACCTGGGATATCAACCTCAGCGACTACGCAGGGCAGAGAGTCTATTTTATCCTGCGTGTTGAGGCAGGGTCCACGGGCGTCAATGACTTCGCCATCTGGAAAGATGCCCGGCTGGTGCAGGTCAGCGATTAGGTATAATTGCAATGGGTAGACTTTAATGCTTCGTAATCTATTTAGCTTTCTGCTGGCGGCAGTGTGCCTGATCTTCCCGGTCTTTTCGGCGTGTTTGCCACCATCCTCCAGCGTGGTACTTACCACCCAGGTTGACCAGGCAGGCAGGGCGCAAAATGAGTCCACCAGCTTCACTGTAGATATGCCACGCATTATATGCTCGGTAGACGTGGGCGGGCTTCCGGCGGCATCGGAAGTGCATGCTCAATGGCTATATTATGAAAACAATATATCAAGAGTCATCCATGAAGAATCTTTTAATATTGCCTCCTCCTCTTACCTAACTTTCGCTATCAATGCCCCTGACGGCGGTTGGCAAACCGGTGATTATGCAGTCCGGATTTTGCTGGACGGCAAAGAGGTCACGGAGAAGCGGTTTTCCGTCGGAATAAACACCGGCGTCGCCCTGCCGGTTATCAATAGCTTTACTGCAACTCCGTCTGGAGTTACGCTGGGCCAGCCCCTGACACTTAGCTGGCAGGTGAGCGGGGCCAGCCGGGTGATAATTGTCCCGGATGTAGGAAACGTGGATGCCGGGGGAAGCAAGCTGGTCAGCCCTAAAGCCGACACCACTTACACCATAACCGCACTTAACAGCGGCGGGACGTCTTCCAATTCGATAAATGTGACAATAAGCGCACCGGTGACCGAACGGGCTGACCTCTTTATAATCAATGTTTTCCGGGAGGTCTCCATGGTTTACTATGTAGTCGGCAACTCCGGTGTGGTTTCCTCAAAGCCGTCCAGCGCCAAAATGTATGTCGGCCCTTCGGTAGTTACCTCCGGCTATATCCCGCCCCTGGCGCCCGGCGAGCAGCGAACGTTGACCTTCGGAAGCTTCGTGTGGAGCTACCTGTCTACAACACCCGTTACCGTATGCATAGATACGGCCAACGAGAACAATGAGGCCAACAAGGACAACAATTGTATGACCCAGCTGCTGGCAGGAGTAAGGAACCAGTATTAAATGAGCCGCACCCGAATCGGGATTACCGTTCTCCGGATATTCCCGGTTAAAATATTTGAATACTCCCGGGATAACCTGTCGCATGAGTAAACATACTATACCCGGATGGCTGTTCACCCTTATTACGCTGTCAGCCACAATCATTATCGCCCTTTTCATCCGAATTGCCCTACCCTATCAAACCGTTTTCAGCGGTCCCTGGATAAAGCTTACCGGCATAGACGCTTATTACTATATGCGGCTGGTCGACAATCTGGTGGTGAATTTCCCCCGTCTTATCAACTTCGATCCCTACCAGCTATTCCCGGGCGGCGATTTTATCAACCGCGTGCCCAACTTCTTCGTTTATATGCTGGCAATACCGGCCAAATTGCTGGGAGGCATCAATCCTTCTTCCCAGGTTATCAACAGCATCACCGTATATGTCCCGGCCATACTGGGAGCACTGACCGTTATCCCCGTCTACTTCCTGGGAAAGGCGTTGACAAACCGCTGGGCCGGACTGATAGCTGCCTTCATCGTTGCCTTGATGCCGGGCCAACTGCTGATGCGGTCGCTTCTGGGCTACACGGATCACCATGTTGCCGAATTCCTCTTCACCACATGCTTTGTACTTTTCTTCGTCCTGGCCTTAAAATACGGCAGGGAATTTACCTATGAGACTTTGAAAAAAGGCGGGTTCCCGGCGGTCAATGAGCAAATGCCCTATGCCATCATCGCCGGCATTTTCCTGGGGTTTTACATCATCACCTGGCAGGGCGCTCTCCTGTACATCTTCATCATATTCATCTTTTTCGTCATGCAATTCATCAATGATCACCTGCGCGGTTTCCCCACAGACTATTTAAGTAAAACAGCCATCATGTGTTTTCTGGTGGCAATGCTTATCGTTGTACCTGTGTGGCATGATAAAACCACCCTGCTGGCACTGGCGTCGATAACCTTGATACCGGTAG
>JBEKVW010000036.1:0-19829 GCA_049513695.1 Dehalococcoidia bacterium
ATTCTATCACTGCGTACATTAAATATATAGAGGGGGCAGGAAATGTCGGGATTGCGTGAGAAAATGTGGCTTATTATAGCAGTATTGCTGGTACTAAGCCTGGTCACCGGTATCGTTTTCCTTTGGATAAGATTAGCTCATCTGCAACCGGTTGAGATTACGCTTTATGACCCCAAGCCACTCAATTCCTCTGAAAATATTTCTATCGGAGGCGCAGTAGTACGGCCGGGTATTTACGAAGCTAAACCCGGCGACACACTGACCTCTATTGTCTCGGCCGCCGGCGTATCCGACAACGCCGATACAGCCAACATAAGAATTTATGTCCCCGCTAAATCTGAAATTTCACAACCACAGAAAGTTAATTTAAACCGCGCCGAAGTATGGCTGCTGCAGGCTTTGCCCGGCATAGGAGAGGGACGGGCCAGGCTTATCGTCTACTATCGCGAGAAGAATGGCCCATTCCGTAACATAGATGACCTACTCAAAATCGAAGGCTTCGGCACATCGGTCGTGGATAAAATCCGTGATTACGCCACTGTAGTGGATTGAACTTCGTTATGCCCCTGTTCTATATAAGCTTTGCATGGCTGGCGGGAACCGTCCTCGGTTCCCAATTTATCATTCCACTATGGCTCCCGGCAGTGCCCTTGTTGCTTCTTGTCCCGGCTCTCCTCCTACGAAATCACAGGAGACTGCTGATCGTTATATGCCTGTGCCTGGTTGCCCTGACGGGCGCGGTATTGAGGTACCAGTCGTCGATACAACCTTTGGACAGCACACAGCTTCAATTTTATAACGGTACGGGTAATGTCAAAATTGAAGGCACTATCTCCGGACCACCCGAAATTCAAAATACGTCTGCCGCTTTCAGGTTCTCTGCACATAAATTGATCGGGAAAAGTGATGTCGTAGCGATAAAGGGCGATGCCCTGGTAAGGTTGCCATTCTACCGGGACTTTCACTACGGGGATACCTTATTGATAACAGGCAAACCGGAAACACCCTCACAGTTCGATGATTTCGATTACAGAAATTATCTGGCACACCAGGGCATATATTCGATAATAAACTATCCGGCGGTAACCGTGTTATCCACCGGCGGCGGTTTCCAACCGCTATCCTGGATCTATAACTTGCGCGATAGGATGGCTGAAAGCCTTTCGCTATGTCTGCCAGAACCTCAATGCTCGCTGGCACAGGCCATTCTATTAGGATTACGAGGCAACTTGCCGCAATCTCTAACACAATCGTTTTACGCCACGGGCACAACACATCTCATAGCCATTTCGGGACAGAACCTGACTATTATCCTCGGCATGATACTCTCTGCATCGGTCTGGTTGTTCGGCAGAAAAAACAGGATATATATCTGGACCTCGCTGGCTTTGATCTGGTTTTATACCATCCTGACAGGCATGCCGGCGACCATGATACGGGCGGCCATCATGGGAAGTGTATTCCTGATTGCCGAGCTGCTGGGCAGGCAGCGTAACGGGCTGGCGGCGCTTTGCCTTGCCGCTGCGCTCATGGCAGCTATACAGCCCGAGGTTATATGGGATACCAGTTTCCAACTCAGCTTCTTTTCCATGCTGGGGCTGGTGTTTATAGCGCCTTATTTAATCAAATTTATAAGTCCGCAAGGGGAACCCGGACGCAATAGATATACCGAATCGTTGAAAAATATCGCCATTATCAGCTTCGGCACCACCTTGGCCGCCATAATCGCCACCTGGCCCGTGACAGCTATGAATTTCCATTCTTTTTCCCTGATCGGCGCCCCGGCTACCTTCTTCCTCATGCCTTCATTTCCGGGGATTATGGTTACATCGATAATTACTTCACTGGCAGGTCTGGCCTGGCAACCTTTTGGAATTCTTCTAGGCTGGATAGACTGGCTATTTTTAAGCTACTTTATACTGGTCGTTCGTATTTTCAGCGCCATTCCGATCTCATACGTTCAGAACTTCAAGCTCGACCTCTGGTTAGTATTGCTATATTATGTAATCTTGGTCTGCATACTACTAAGCATTAAGTACAGGCAACATGTAGTCAGTATTATTAAGTCATTTTATTCTCGATTCGTGGATGCGATTACTAATATGCGGAAAATTAGATTAAGGCCCTATCTTTACTGGATGTTGTCTTTTTTACTCTTAACCAATATATTAGTTTGGACTGCATTCAGCATGCTTCCAGACGGCAAGCTGCATGTTTTTGTATTCGACGTAGGCCAGGGAGAATCGATACTGATCAGGACGCCGGAAGGGCAGAATATACTGGTCGACTCGGGTCCCGACCCTCTATTAGCCTGTACGCAACTGGGCAATAATTTGCCGTTCTGGGATAGGCATATTGAGATTCTAATACAGACCCAGCTGCAATCCGACCATTGCACCGGTGCGCTCGAGATTTTCAGCAGGTACAATGTAAACAGGTTGGCTGTTACAGCTTATAATAATGATTCGGCACTTTCCCGAGAACTGATGGGTGCTGCGGCACAGAAATCGATTAAAACATGCATACTTCACGAGGGCCAGAAACTGAAGCTCGGGGAGGATATCTGGCTGGATGTCCTCAACCCACCCCAGACTCTGTATGCAGGTACGTCCGACGATGCCAATAATAACTCCCTTGTGCTCCGTCTGACATGCAATAACGTCAGCTTCCTTCTGACATCCGATATAGGTATGGAGGCCGAGAGGTATTTAATGGAGAACAGGGCCGATGTGCGCAGCGATGTCCTTAAGGTCGCGCACCACGGCAGCAGAGGATCGACCTCCGATGAGTTCCTGGCGATAGTACATCCCTCGGCGGCCGTTATATCGGCCGGCGTCGCGAACAGGTTCGGGCATCCCAGCAGTGAGGTCCTCAGCAAGCTCACTTCACAGTTGGGCAACGATAGAATATTCATCACTGCAAGGCAGGGCACTATCGAATTTATTACCGATGGTGATAAGCTATCGTACAAAATCGAAAAACCTCTGCAAAATCAATAAAATAAAAACAGTTAGACAATAATCAAGTATAATAGCTGTAGCAATGTATTTTGTTAGAAATAATCAGCCGCGTTGCCTGAAATCAGACAACCGTTTGGGGAGGTAATAATGCACGACCGGGTTGCTATATTTATCGATGGTAGCAATCTTTACCATTCTTTAAAAAATAATTTCAAACGCGTCGACCTTAATTTTGCGGAATTCACCAAAAAACTGTGCGGTTCCCGACGCCTTATCCGCACCTACTACTACAACGTTCTACAGGACGCGAACCAGAGGGTGGAAGGACAAAGAGAACAACAGGACTTCCTGGAGACCCTGCGCAAGACCCCTTACCTGGAGCTGCGATTGGGCACAACCAAGCTGTCGCAAGGCATACCGGTGGAAAGGGGAATAGACGTGATGCTGGCTACGGACTTGCTATATTTTGCGGCCAACAACTCATATGATATCGCTATACTGGTCAGTGGTGATTCCGATTTCGGCTATACGCTGCAAGTAGTCAAGGATATGGGCAAGCACATTGAAGTGGCCTATTTTGAAAACGCCGCTTCCAGGGATCTGCTGAATTCAGCCGATTACCTGCACCAGTTGGATAGAAAATTCTTTACGGGCTTATGGACGACCGGCCCGCACCAATATACCAAAAGAAGGCGACCGTCACGCTACAGGCCATCCACTACTACAGCAATTATCGCCAGCCCTTCAATGCAAGAAAACCACGCGCCCGTGCAGGAACAGCTCACGATCCAGGAACAGGTTGCAACACAGGATCAAACCTGAGATCAGGATATTCCGCGTTAAGAACTTCGAAGCTAATCTCTTCGCCTGTAATCCTGTAGGCGCGTTTGGATTGCGCATAATCGATGATCAGGAAGACAGGTTCCTTGGTAGCGTGAAATGTGACAGTGCCATTGAGGTCAATCGATAGTACGGATCTCTTGACCACAGGGGTCACCCGGAAGTTACCCAGTTCGAGGGGTTGCTCACTGTTTATAGCTATATTTTCCATTGCATTTAAAATAATATCTTTTTCACCTGTTGTACCGATGGGGAGCAGACGAAAGCCAGGCAAGGTATGATCACTTCTATGGGATGGACACCGATAGTGCTTTTAAAGTAACCTTCCATTACCAGATCCTCTTCAAAGGCGGGCACGATCCTGATATCGTCTCCAAAGCGTTGATTGATAAGCAGAGCAATCGGCATTAACAAACCCGCCAGCATACCTGTGTAGTAATCGTCGCCCAGGCTGATCTTAAAATCAGATTCGATGTGCCGAATCTTTACGCGTCCCGATAGACCTTTTAACAGAAGTTGGATTTGCTCCCAGATACCCCTGGTTTGAACAGCTTCAAAGATATTTGAAAAAACGGTGAAATCATCCTCGCCTTTTGGTCGAATCTTTGGTCCGGAGTTAGGATTACCGGCCCGACCAAGCTTCCACGATATAAGGCCGTAAATTAATTTCAGCCTCACCGTGAGATCAGCACGGCCATGAACCAGCGCAAAAAGTTCAATTTCCAGGGGTAACTCCAGCAGAAATATTATAACGGCCAGGACAACCAGACCGATAACGATGAGGGTCAAAGGACACTATTCCTTTTTCCGTTCTCCCCACTTGTCAGCTATCTTCTCCACCACACCTGGAACTTTTTCGCTCAGTTTTTCTATGGCGGCCGCCACGCTGCTCTTGATGGGCTCGATACGAACACCATCTTTATCAATTATGATGATGGCAATGGGACGCATACCGCCGGCCCCGCCGGTGCCCCCCTTCAAACCTTCGTTAGGTTGTTTCGCATCGCTTTTTCCTGCGCCGCCCGCTGCTCCGAATCCGAAGCCGACGCTGAGCAAGGGAATCAATGTGGTATCGCCTACGGTTATCGGTTCGCCGACGACCGTTTTACTGCTCAGCACCTTTTCAATCTGGCTAAGTGTGGTCTTCACCATGTTTTCTACATCTTCCATCGAATTACCCCCTGTTCGGAAAAATTAAATTGGTTTGATTATTTCCAATTATATCCCATTCTGCCGGAATGCCTTATTTCGTCGAGTTATAGATCTCAAGGTTGCCTATATCTATCCAGGTCTCTTTAAAGGGGAAGGCGAATACCCGGTCCTTTTGGGTAAGATAAGTTATAAAGTTGCCCAGGTTGTCTCTCTTGGTTTCAAGGCAGAACTCCGTTACAAACGGGAAAACCCTTAATGGTATAATCCAGCAAGCTGTTGATACCAGGCTTGATTTGGGGTTGGCAGGTTTTTCCTCCAGTTCAACTACCCGTGTTCCTTCGAGTTTTACCACTCCATATCTGGTGGCTTTGGCGGGGTCATCGACATCGCAGACGGCTACCAGCAGATTACTACCGTTAAAAGCCCCTATGAACCCGGATAAATCGAATTCGAAATAGTTGTCGCTTCCAAAGAGCAGCAGGTCTTCATCTATGTTCTTTTTCTTTATCCAATGAGCAACTGACCCAATGGCGCCCAGCTTTCCTTCATCCGAATAAACTTCTTCCACGCAAATTGTAATGTCCCTGGATTGTAGTTTCTGCCATTGATAAAAATCGGCTTCGAATTTTTTATTTACATTAACCAGGATTTCGATGCCTGGGGGTATTTTATCCACAATATGGTTGATCATCGGTTTGCCCCTATAGGGCAGAAGGGCTTTGGCATGATTGAGCGTCAAGGGGTACATACGTGTACCGAACCCGCTGGCCAAAATCAAGCACTTCACTAGCTTATTTCCCCGACTTTGATTTCTGACACAAAAGTTTACCCTTTCATCAGCCTCTTATCAATAACGGGCCTATTTGTATGCAGGATGAGATGAAAATACAATATATCCATGAAACCCAAAAGCCGTCGACCCCTATCTATAATCGGCCAACAAGAAGTAAAACTTCAAAACCGGATGATCAGCTACACTCTCAAACAAAGCGCACGTATCCGGGGAATCCGGCTGGAAATACACAATGAATCAGGCCTGACCGTAGTAGTGCCGAAGAGATACAGCCGTCAGCAGGTACAGGATATACTGGTGAAGAAGTCCGGCTGGATATTGCGACATCTCCCGGGAGCCAAACCAATGCAGATGCCGCTCTTTAAAAAAGAAGTCGACCACGGCGAAAAGGTACCGTTCATGGGCAGGACACTCGAGCTGGCAATAACAGCGGATGATAGCAAAGATGCATCACCCATTCTTAAAGGTAAAACGCTATTTATTCCGCATGGTTCAGGGGAAAAAAGCAGGACCCAAATACTTGAAGGCTGGTATCGCCAACAGGCAGCACTAATTTTTAAGGAAAAGGCTGATAGGTTCCAGAGGATAATGGGAGTCCGTTACAAGCAGATCACCATACGCGGGCAGAGAAAACGCTGGGCCAGTGCCTCGCCGCTGGGAAATCTATCGATCAACTGGAAATTGCTGCTGGCCCCGGAAACGATTATTGATTACGTGATAATACATGAGTTGGCCCATTTCAAACATATGGACCATTCCAAGAAGTTCTGGGAATATCTCGCCAGGTATTGCCCAAAATGGCGAGAATGTCGAAAATGGCTTATTGATCACGAGGATGACCTTAAATCCGGGGCTTCCTTCGGACTCTAACCAGTATTTGCCCCTTCGTTTACGCAGATGAATGATTAATCAATCAATCTATTTGACATACGGACAGGGCAGAGTTAACATATATTTTCGTTGTCCATCGCGTACCCCTGAGAGAGAAAATATCTAATGGTGCAAAAGTCTTCCTTAAACAACAAGCCTCTTGAGATCCGCTGGCACGGACGGGGAGGACAGGGGGCGATCACAGCAGCCAAAATTATTGCGGCCGCAGCCTACGCCAAAGGCTACAGGGGAGTCACCGCTGCGCCGTCGTTCGGCGCTGAAAGGCGCGGAGCCCCTGTCAGCGCTTCCACCAGAATAGCCAGTGAGCCGGTCATGGTAGTCTCGCAAGTGGAAAACCCCGATATAGTGGTGGTGCTCGACCATACGTTGCTATCGTATCCGGATGTTACGCAGGGGCTGGGCAAGCATGGTTGGATGATCGTTAATTCGCCACTGTTACCCAAAGAGCTGGGCATCAAGTGTGAATGCAACATTGCCACCGCCGACGCCACCAAAGTCTGCGAAAAACTGGGGTTGATAGTGGCCGGCCTTGTGATAGTCAATACTGCAATACTGGGCGCACTGGTACGCGCTACCAAAATAGTCGACCTGCCAACCCTGGAGAAAATCATACGTGAAAGATTCTCCGCCAACACGGTCGATATTAACCTGGCAGCCATTAACAAAACATATGAAATCACAAGGTTGGCCAAATAGGGTTTGATAACATGGGAACCAGAGATTGTAACCATATTTGCGACGAGTCATCACCGGGCATAGGCGAAGCCGGCCGGACCGGTGAATGGCGCACACTAATGCCGGTAATCGACGATAAAAAATGCACGGCTTCGAGGCTGAACAAGCCCACATGTTTCCTTTGCTGGCTCTATTGTCCAGAAGCTGTAATAACCAAGGGAATTCCACCTTTGATAAACCTGGAGTATTGCAAAGGATGTGGTATCTGCTTACAGGTTTGCCCCGTGCAGGCTATTATCATGGTCCACGAAGAGAAAACGGCAGGTTGATATAATGGCGATACAGAGAAAGGCCAACATACATATACTGGACGGAAACCAGGCGGCTGCTATAGCTGCCATGATGAGCCGTGTGCAGGTTATTGCCGCTTATCCCATCACCCCACAGACCCCTCTTACGGAGCAGCTATCGCAATATGTGGAACAGGGCGACCTTCAGGCGGAATACGTAGCTGTAGAAAGCGAACACAGCGCCATGGCCGTATGCACCTCCGCTTCACTGGTGGGAGCACGTACTTTCACCGCCACCAGCTCTCATGGACTGGCCTATATGCACGAGATGCTGCATTGGGCCGCCGGTGCGCGCCTGCCCATAGTTCTGGCCTGCGTAAACCGCGCCATCGGCGCACCTTGGAATGTATTGAACGACCAGCAGGATTCCATCTCCCAGCGTGATACAGGCTGGATCCAGATATATTGCCGCAATAATCAGGAGATCCTGGATAGCATCATCCAGGCCTACCGGATAGCGGAGCAGGTTTTTGTCCCGGTCATGGTCTGCTATGACGGCTATATACTTTCACACACCGAAATGCCCGTCTATGTCCCAACCCAGGAAGAGGTAGACAAATATCTTCCACCCTACGAACCGCACACCGTGCTCGACCCGGCCAACCCCAAGAATTATAACCTGGTAACCCTGGCCAACCCCCGGGTGGGAGTGGATGGCAAGCTGTGCCATGGGTATATGGAGCTAAGATACCTGCTTCAGGAAGCCCTGCAAAACTCCAAAGAAGTTATTGTGAGGGCAGGCAAAGAATTCAACCAGGTCTTCGGCCGTGACTATGCCAATGTATTCTGGGAAGACCGTAACGAGGATGCCGAGATAACCATAGTAGCCATGGGCAGTCTGGCTATGGAAGCTATCGTGGCCGCAGATATGTTGCGAGAGCAAGGCATTAAGGTCGGTGTGCTCGGATTACGGGTTTTCCGTCCTTTCCCCAAATCGGAAGTGGTGCAGGCCCTGCGCAAGTCCAAACTCATCGTGGTTTTCGATAAAAATATCAGCTATGGGTCCGAAGGCGCCACCTGCTCGGAAATCAAATCTGCACTTTACGGAACGTATATTAACGCCGCCATCAGGAATTTCATAGTCGGCCTGGGCGGACGGGATATAAAGGCCCGGGAGCTGGTTGAGGCTACTAAAAAGGCTATAGCATCGCTCAAGGAAACGGTCGTTAACCCCGACTACCCCGAATGGATTTGCGAGATTTAGGGAGATATAGATTTGAAAGCCAATGCCGTCAATTTAATTGAGCAGGAGTGGATTTTACCGGGCAACCGGACCTGCCCCGGATGCGCCCTGTCGCTGGCCTACCGTCATATATTGAAGGCGTTGGAGGGCCAGTGTATCGTTACTGTGCCCGCAAGCTGTGCCACGGTGCTGCACGGCATGTACCCTATTACAGCCGTTAACGTACCCTGTGTAAACACACCCTTTGCTTCTACAGGCGCATCGGCAACCGGACTGGTAGCAGGTTTAAAGGCGCTGGGTAAAAAAGGTATAACCGTGCTGGCCTTCGCCGGCGACGGCGGCACACATGACATTGGCATTCAGTCTCTAAGCGGGGCGGCAGAGAGGCAGATGGACTTTATCTACATCTGCTATGATAACGAGGGCTATATGAACACCGGCAATCAGCGTTCAGGCTCTACACCCCTGGGCGCCATATCGGGTACTACCCCTATCCTGGGCAAACAACAGTACCAGAAGGATATGACCGCCATCATGGAGGCTCACGGGATACCCTATGTGGCAACCTGCTCGGCGTCATATCCCCTCGATTTATACGAGAAAGTTAAAAAGGCCCGGACGATTGAGGGAACGCGGTTTTTACACGTACATACACCGTGCCCTCCGGGCTGGCTCTTCCCATTCAGCGATACGATAAAATTCGGAGAGATGGCTGTGGAGACCGGCCTGGTAGTTCTGTATGAGATAGAGCACGGCATCTTCAGACTGACATCGCACAGTGAATCGATGGCCCACAAGGGAGGCAACCTTCAACCGGTCCGCGAGTATTTCATCTCACAGGGCAGGTTCAAGACCATCACGGAAGAACAGATAGATGAACTGCAGGATTGGGTCAATGCCCGCTGGAAGCAGTGCCTGCACAGGGCTACCAACCTGTAATTGACCTTTTGGGTGCTCTATCGAGCTTTTTTCTGTGTATTACTGCGGTTGAGACTCGCCCAGTTCTTGCAGAACACGTTCGAATACGGCCATATCCTCGGACGAAAAACGTTTCCTGATGCTTTCATCAAGCTCGCTGGCAAATTTAATAATCTTGGGACCGACTTCCCTTCCCTGACGGGTGAGGTAGACCAGGGCCGACCTGCGGTCCTCGGCGTTGGGCCGGCGTTCCACATAACCGTTCTTCTCCATGCGGTCGAGTATGCCGGTGATTGTAGAACCGTCAAGCGAAACACGCTGCCCCAGCTCTCCAATAGTTATGCCGTCCTCCATCCAGAGCGCGTGGAAAATCATATATTGCGGTGTTGTAAGATTAAACGGTGCAAGACGGGTCTCGTAATGCTCGTAGACTCTGCGCATCACGCGTCCGACATTAAAGCAGATATGTTCCCTGGCATCATACATAGTTTAGCTGATTAATTTTCGGGCAGATATTTTGCACACAATGTAATGAGTTTGCCGCAGTTTGTCAAGGCAAGCTATATATGCCTGAAAGGAGTATTGACAAGCTCATTAATTCTTGTTACACTGCACACAAATATATTGTACACAAAATAGTTGCCTGACTTAAATTAATCGAGGTGTAAAATGGCTAAAGCTATTTACGACAAACTAGCAGCAGCGCTTAATGCACGCGGTATGGCTGTACCGGCTGTGCCTTGTGCCGAATATTATGCGCTGGTTGAATTCCTCTTTTCGGAGGATGAGGCAGCCATTGTGTGCGCTATGCCCATCGAATATGCCGGTGTGGAGGAGATCGCCGCCAACCTGGGAACAAAAGACCTTAAAAAGCTGGCGGCCCAACTCGAAGCTATGGGAGATAAGGGCACCATACATATTAAAGAGGAAAACGGCGTGAAGCTTTATGAGGGCCTTCCCTTCGTTCCGGGCCTCATTGAGTTCCAGCTGATGAAGGGTATCGTCGACGAACGCCACAAGAAATTTGCCTTCCTGCTCAGGGACTATTCAAAGGCGGTTAAAAGGGAATTTATGTCAGTTACACCGCCTAAGTTGCAGAGATCTGCAGCCGGCAGGCAAATCCCTGTGGATAAAGAGATCAGACAGGTAACGACTGTAATACCCTACAAAGAGGTAAAAGAGTTAATTCAAAAAACAGAGTATATTGCTGCGGGTACGTGTGTCTGCCGTCACCAGGGCAACCTTATAGGAAAGCCCAGTTCCGAACCGCTTAACAATTGTATGGTTTTCGGCGAATCAGCTAAATTTGCAGTGCAGCGCGGCTTCACCAAGCGTTTGACCCGGGAGGAAGCGCTTGCCAGACTTGATGAAGCAGAAAAGGCGGGCCTGGTCCACAACTACGCCAATACTCCGCAGCAATTTACTAACCTTTTGTGCAACTGCTGCGGCTGCCATTGCTGGATCATCAAAGGGGCCAAAAACTCCCCCGCTCCCAGCCTGATGGTAAATGCCAGGTATCTGGTACACATCAATGAGGAAGACTGCACGGCCTGTGAAGCATGTATAGAGAGGTGCTGGATGCAGGCATTGAAAATGGTGGATGGCAAGCTTACGCGGGATGAAAAACGTTGTATAGGTTGCGGTATTTGCATGTGGGCTTGCCCGACCGATGCCCTCTATCTTGAACCCCGGGAAGCAGGCAAGATACCGCTTAAAATTTGCTAGTCCGGTAATTTTAATCCGGCTCTTTTTCTTTCCTGGCTACGCGGTCCCGTGCCCAGCGATGGATCTCATCCAATGCAGGCGGCGCCACGCTGAAGACATCAACATCTTTGGGGAATTGCACCAGGTGCCCTTCCCTGATAAAAAGCAGCGCTACATCACCATCTTTAAGCGTTTCGTCTATGGCCTGGCTGATATACTGGTACCTCTTGCGTGAGGCTTCACCGAAAAATTCATAAACCTTGGTAGCAACCTTGTCGCTGAGGAAACCGATCATAAGGCAGCGCTCCCAGTCCATCACCTCCTCCAGCAGCTTTGTATCCTCAATACATTTCAGGTTTTTACCATCCTTGCAGCGGCCGCATACCAGTTCGTAGCTCTTAGGGTTAAGCCCCTCCAACAATTTAAGCCCTTCCTCCCCATCCGAGTTGACCGTCTCATGGTAAATTATGGTTACACTGCCCAGGCTGTTCTCGAGCTTGTTAACCATTTCATTAACCTGACGCCAGTATTTTTCAAACAGTTCTACATAATCTGCAGGTGAATCCTTGCCGGCGTAGACTAGCGGCACCTGAAGGATTTTCCTGTTATGCTTATAGCTGCTGACTTCCGGTTTTTCCACTTTGCCTAATTCCTGCGACATAGCTTTTACTCCCCATCTGCCAATAATATGCTTCCCTAATTTTAAATTCCCGCATGATTGACGACAAATAGTATCACATAGCACTTGGTTAATAGTTATCTCGCTGATAAACAGAGCGGCTATTACTACCAGCCACCGCTGGCCCCGCCACCACCCGACATCCCACCTCCAAAGCCACCGAAGCCACCGCCACCTCCAGACCCGCCAATGAAACCACCGGGACCCCAGAATCCGCCACCGGTCTTATGCCAGTCCGTCGACTTTCCCGAAGCCTTCAGTGACTGGTAGTTTTTTGACAGCAAATAGTCAAATCCGAGGCCGAGAACAGCCAGTAATATAGGTGTGACAATAAGAGCCACGATCCCTCCAATACACAGGCCCAGGATAACACCTCCAATCACACCCCAGATACCGCCCAACCATATGCTTTTGCTGCGCGCCATAAATCCCATCAGATACACGGTGATAATGCCTAATATGATCATGACCGTGAACCAGTTGCCGAACATAGACCTGACAGGGTTATCCTCCAGGGGAGCCGGAGGAGAATTTTTTCTTATGTAATCCTCTATGGAGTTGACGCCAGCTGTGATTCCACCCTCATAGTCATTATTTTTGAACCTGGGTATAACGTCATTGTCACGTATCCGGCCGGCTCGTCCATCGGTAATAATCGGCTCCAATCCATAGCCGACTTCGATCCTCATCATGTGATCATCGAGAGCAACCAGGAAGAGCACGCCGTTATCCACGCCTTTTTTCCCGATGCCCCATTTCTCAAAAAGCCTACTGGCGTAGTCCTCGATGCTGTCACCTTCAAGGCTCTTTATGGTAATGACGGCAACTTCGGCAGTAGTATCTTTTTCCAGCTGAGTGAGCTGCGCCTCAAGTTTGGCTTTGACAGCGGGCGAAAGCAAACCGGCGTAGTCATTTACAAAACCCTGATACTCGGGGAAGTTCTGAGCCGCTACCAGTGCCGTGCCCATTGGAAGCAACATCAGGGCACATACACAGGCCAGGGCCAACAACACCGGAAGGCGCTGCACTAAAACTCCACCTTGGGCGCTTGATCAGCTCCGGTGACAGACTGGAAGTACTGCTTGGGAGTAAATCCAAACATACCGGCTATCGTATTAGTAGGAAAGGTTTTTATCTGCGTGTTATAATCCTGAACCAGATCGTTATAGCGCCGGCGTTCCACGCTGATGCGGTTTTCTGTCCCGGCAAGTTCGTCCATAAGGTTGATGACGGTCTGGCTGGATTTCAAATCGGGGTAGTTTTCCATCACAGCTATCAGCCTTCCAAGTGATGTTTCCACCTCTCCTGCGGCCTCCGCCTTGGCATCCACAGTCGTAGCGCTGCCGTATTTGGTCCTGGCATCGTCAATCGCCTGGAATACCGTCTGCTCTTGCTTCATCATGCCTTTGACAGCATTGACCAGGTTGGGAATCAGGTCGTAGCGCCGCTGATACTGGGTCTCCACCTGGGCCCACTGTGCATCAATGGCCTGCGACTTGGATACCAGCGAATTATAAACGCCCATCAAAGAAACGGCGATTATTATGACTACAAGGACGACAGCGCCGGCTGCCGCCAATAAACATCCCCAAGTAGATTTCATATCTATGACCTCCTGGAAACACAGGCAATAATCCTGCGGTCGGTTAGCCATTCTACACCAGCGATCGGCCCGGAACAAATGCGAGTGATCGGATATGCTGCAGTTAGCTATTGTCGCCGATTAGGGCATTACCTCAAAATAACCTTCCAGCCTGATATCCCGCGAAGAGGCTCCGATCATCACTTTAAAAACCCCCGGCTCAACCGTCGGTTTCATGGATTTATTGTAAAAAGCAAGCTCTCCACCTTGGATCTCAAATTCCACCTTCGTGGTCTCGCCTGCCTTTATATCTACTCGACGGAAACTCTTCAACTCCTTTATGGGCCTGGTTATACTGGCTACCACATCGGTTATATAAAGTTGCACTACCTCTGCGCCATCTTTCTTTCCGGTGTTAAGAATATCGGCCAGTATCTTTACCTTTCCAGTTCGAGGTATTCTATGCGGTGTTATGCGAAGATTTCGATATAGATATTTGGTATAGCTGAGCCCAAAGCCGAATTCAAAAAGCGGACCGGTGCAAGAGTCGACGTATTCACCCCAGAATTGCGATTTGCCGCCGGTCGGTTTGAGACCGTAGTATACGGGGAGTTGGCCAGTGTCGCGTGGAAAGGATATGGGAAGTTTTCCGCCCGGATTATAATCTCCAAAAAGAATATCGGCGACTGCGTTGCCACCCTCTTCGCCGGGCAGCCAGGCTTCAATAATGGCAGGCACCTTCTCAGCTATCCAGTCAAAAGCCACGGGCCTGCCGTCAACTATAACCAGGACAACAGGCTTGCCTACCTCGCAGACGGTGCGTACCAAATCCTGTTGCACCTGGGGCAACCCGAGAGTCGCCCTGTCCCTCATTTCGCCTCAGGTACATTCCGGTGTGAGTCCCGATTTGCCCCCCACAACCATCACTACAGCATCAGCAGACCTGGCGGCATCGACGGCCTGGGCAAACCCTTCCGTTGAATCGTTCCCTAATACACATCCCCGGGCATAAATCACCTCGCATGACGAAGCAAGTTTCTTTTGTATGCCCTCCAGTATGCTGACGACCGGTACAGTCATAGTATCCGGCTGCAGTTCGTCAGGCGGCAATGTGCATTCCAGAGTAAACGCGGTCATGCCCATCACCTGAACATGGGCCGGATAAGTGTAATCGCCCAACTGGTTCCTGGCATTGTCCGCGTTCGGTCCTATTACTGCCAGCTTTTTTATGCCCTTGTCCAGCGGCAATAGATCATCGTCATTTTTCAGAAGTACAACAGATTCCCGTGCGGCTTTCAGTGCCAGTTTACGATGGTCCTGCGTATCGTAGATTTTGCTGGCATGCATGCGTCGCGTATAGGGTTTCTCGAACAATCCCAGCATAAATTTGATTTTCAGCACACGCCTGACAGAACGATCTATCACACCCATCGGGAACCCGCCCGACCTTATTTCATTCTTGAAGGTTTCAGTCAAACAATCTTGATTCGGCAGTTCCTGGTCTATGCCCGCTCTAAGCGCCAGTTTTGCCGCATCTTCCCTGGTCTCGGCAATAAAGTGGTTCTGACGCAGCATAATAACGGCATAATAGTCCGAAACAACGAGACCCTCGAATCCCAATTCCTCGCGCAAAATCCGCGTAAGCAACTCCTCGGAAGCGGCGCAGGGGATGCCGTCGATCTCGTTATATGCATTCATAATCGATAGCGCGTTGGCTTCCCTGATTACCCTTTCAAAGGGGTATAAATACACCTCCCTCAACATCCTGGGCGGGATATCCGCCGGAGCATGGTTCAGGCCACCCTCGGATTTTCCATAGCCGATAAAGTGCTTTAACGTAGCGACGACCCCCTGCCTTATATCGGGTCCCTGCAATGCCCTAACATATGCTATCCCCAATTCGGCCGTCAGATAAGGGTCCTCTCCACACGTTTCTTCTACGCGACCCCACCTCGGATCACGCGCAATATCAAGTACCGGCGCAAGACCCTGTCGAATGCCGGCGGCCATCATCTGTTTTCTAATAACTGTAGCCATCTCCCCGATCAATACAGGGTCCCAGGTGCTCGCCATTCCTATTATCTGCGGGAATATGGTCGCTTCTTTGGAGTTAAATCCGTTCAGGCACTCCTCATGCACAATGGCAGGGATGCCCAGCCTGGTGTTATCCATCAGGAAATGCTGCAGGTCATTAACATAGTCTATGATTTTCTCAGGTGAGAGTGTGGTACCCACGCCAGCCCTGCAGATCTGTCCGATGCCGTTATTAATAAGTTTTTCTGCCCGAGTGGTAGAAAACTTGCCGTCTTGGAGCAATTGCATAGCCCATACCCCACCCAGCTGGGCGACTTTTTCATCGATATTCATACGGGAGAGCAGGTCGTCTGTTCTCTCTTCGATGGTATGGGCCGGATCTCTGTATATGTCCACCATTTAGACTCACAAACCTTTAAATATCGGGCTTGCGTTGCCGCCAGGGATGAGCTTTCTCAAAGGCGGCAGATGCTCGCAGCACAAGTGCCTCCTCGAACCTCCGGCCCACAATCTGCAGGCCGACAGGTAATCCCTCTGAATTGAATCCGCATGGAATTGAGGCAGCCGGCTGGCCGGTGAAGTTGAACGGGTATGTAAAGCTAACCCATGCGCTGGGGCTGCCGTCTTTGTCGGCAATTTTAGCCGGCCCAAGAGGTCCCATCTCTCCTGCTTCAAAGGCAGCTACCGAAGTAGTAGGTGTGAGAAGCAGGTCATATTTCTCGAAGAACCTGCCAGCCTGTTCACAAAGGGTATATCTGTTGAACTGAGCTCGAATCACATCGCGACAACTAAGAAGGGCGGCAACTTCCATGAATGGAAGATATGGTGGGAAGGCCACGCTCTTGTATTTATCCGGATCTCCTTCATTGGCTGTAAGGGTTTCAGCCAACTCGGTAGTTATAAAAGCCGTTTCCATATTTATCCAACCCGGCTTCACTTCTTCCACCTGACAACCCAAATCTGCAAAGGCGAAGGCGGCTTTTCTGGTTATCTCCAGAATTTCTTTATCAACAGGGAAACCACCTCCCAGATCCGAGCTGTATGCTACGCGAAGGCCCTTAATATCCCCTTTCATATCCTGAAGGAATTTACCAGGATACCTGGGAAGAGTAGTCTGATCATAAGGCGAAGGGCCGGCCATAACATCCAACATGAGAGCGGCATCTTCCACCGTGCGGGTTATGGGTCCCTCATGATTAAGGGTCTCCCAGCCCGGAAAATGCGGATAATATGGTACCCGACCAAAGGTGGGCTTGAGACCGTATAAGCCGCACAGACTCGAAGGTATCCTTATGGACCCACCGCCATCATTGCCCTGGGCAATGGGGCAGAGGCCTGCAGCCACGGCAGCGGCCGATCCACCGCTGGAGCCACCGCAAGTCCTGCCGGTATTCCACGGGTTTACCGTCTTACCGAACACTACATTATCGGTTATACCCAGCAAGCCGAATTCGGGCAGATTGGTCTTACCCAGGATAATAGCGCCCGCATCCTTCAGCCTTTCCACCAGAACTGCGTCCTTATCGGGAACGTAGCTCTCATACAATTTCGAACCATCGGTGGTTTTAATACCCTTAGTAAAAGTGTTGTCCTTTATAGCCACGGGGACGCCATCCAGCATGCCCGCTTTTCCTTTCTGATATCTTTTTTCTGATTCCTGTGCTGATGCAAGCGCCAGCTCCGGCACCAATGTTACAAACGCATTTAGCTTCGGATTTATCTTCTTAATTCTATCGAGCTGGTACTTTAAAACCTCTACCGGCGAAAGTTTCTTTTTCTTAAATGAATTGATGAGTTCGATAGCGGACATCCAGCATATTTCCGACATCTCCTATTTACCCCCTCTTTTAAATATTGATAGGATAAACCTGTCATAACATAGTGTCAATCTCTTTTTGAAGGCTAAAATATCACTGGTTGTTTGGACAGACTACTTTGACGCTGTGATATAATTCTAACGTTGCTATGACTAAATTCAGCTTGATGCCGCGAGATGACAAGTTTTTTGACCTCTTCGAGGCGGGGGTAACCAATATGGTAAGGGCGGCCGAAAGCCTGAAGGAACTTATCTGCAGTTGGGAAAGCATAGACCACAAGGTTGAAGAATTAATCAAAATCGAGCACCAGGGCGATACCATAACCCATGAGATCATGTTCCAATTGAACCGCTCTTTCATCACGCCGTTCGACAGGGAGGATATAGGCCTGCTGGCGCACTCACTCGACGATGTTACCGATCTTATCCAGGCGGCTGCGGACAGCATGCTGCTTTATAAAGTCAAAAGGCCGGGAAAGCGCGCCCAGGAACTGGCTGATACGCTGGTCCAGATTACTTCCGAGGTGGTAAAGGTAATGCCCCTCTTGAGAAAGCATAACGCCAATCTTGAAAAAATACTGGGCAGTTGTGTCGAGATAAACCGCCTCGAAAACCTGGCCGATACGATTTATCGCTCGGCATTATCAGAATTGTTCGTTGATGCCACCGAGATTGCCGACGTCATCAAGTGGCGTGAGATATACGAACATATGGAAGGCGCTATAGATATGTGTGAAGATGTGGCCAACGTCCTTGAAAGCGTAGCGCTTAAACACGCCTGACCTCTATAAAATCCCCAGGCCCTCACAGGAATTTGAGCCGTAATATCCGGAAGCTTATTATTGGAAAAGGAGGAAGATGCTATGACCATAAAGGACCTCGTTTTGAAAAACCGCAGCTACCGCCGCTATCACCAGGAAGCAGCTGTTGAACTTGATACCCTGAAAGAATTAGTCGACCTGGCCAGAAATTCTGCCTCCGGACTGAATATGCAACCATTGAAATATATACTTTCCAACGAACCCAAGCGAAATGCATTGATTTTTCCTCAACTTGGCTGGGCACGCCTTATAGCCAACTGGCCGGGGCCGGCTGAAGGGGAAAGGCCATCGGCTTACATTGTCATACTTGGCGATACAAAGATCAGCGGAAATTTCGGCAACGACTGTGGCATAGCTGCCCAAAGCATTTTACTGGGAGCAACCGAGAAAGGACTTGGCGGATGCATGATCGCCACCATTCATAAAAAGGAACTGGCGCAGGCACTGAACCTGGACCCACGCTATGAGATATTGCTGGTAATATCCCTCGGAAAGCCCAAGGAAAAAGTGGTGATCGAACCACTTGGAAAGGACGACGATACCAAATATTGGAGGGACGAAAAGGGAGTTCACCATGTTCCTAAACGTGCACTTAAGGATATCATTTTAAGCTAGCAGGCAATATACCGCTATCAATCATTGATATATTGTGTTGCCATCATCAGTCATGGCCCACTGGGATATAAGTATTGATTGAGTGCTTAATAGCCACTGTATCAAAGGAATGATTGACTAATATAATAAAAATTGCATAGAGTTACAGTACATTACTTAGATACTTGGCACAGTGTTAAAACATGCAGCTTAAATACAGGATAATTATTTTAGCGCTTCTACTTCTACCGATGCTTTCTTGTATAAAGCCGGGTATGGCCGCCTTCAGCTATGGCGACCTGGCGCGCAACAGCAAGTCCTGGGACGAGGCTTTAATCCAGTACGATAAATCCATCGAACTTGATCCCACCTATGCCCCGGCTTACTACAGACGGGGCCTGGTTTATTATCATAAGCTGGAATACGCCAACGCCATAGCGGATTTTTCCAAAGCTATAGCGTTGGACGACAAGCAAGAAACATATTATTTCAGCCGTGGCAAGGCTTATGCTTTGATCAAGGATTACCCTAAAGCAATTGCAGATTTCACCAGCGCCGTTAAGCTTGACCCCAAATTCGCCGACGGTTACTTCGAACGAGGCAACGCCTATTATGCTATGGGTGACTACTATGCCGCAATTCAGGATTACAACCAGACTGCTTACCTGGATCCCAATTATAAAGACGTTTATTACAGCAGGGGTAACGCCTATACGGCCCTGGGTGAGTACGATTTGGCCTTAGCCGATTACCGTAAAGAGCTTGGGCAGGACCCCGAAAACCGGGAGGTACACAGAAAGCTGGGATGGATGTATACGCGCCAGGGCGATTACACTA
>JBEKVW010000037.1:0-19798 GCA_049513695.1 Dehalococcoidia bacterium
CTGTTAAGGCTTCAAAATCGTATATCAAAAAGCTGGGAATCAAACGCTGGTACGCCGTCTGCGATACCCAGATCAGGGTGGCCAGACAGCTATCGCATTTTATCACGGATTCGCAGAATTCTCTGGATGAGATAACAGGGAGCTTCGACCTGTCTCCCGATAAGTTCAGGATAATCTACTGCGGCGTCGACCATGGGGTATTCAGGGAAGCGCCGGGTTCGGTCAGGTCGGATAATACTATCCTGGTAGTCAATAGCGGAGATACCCCTCTCAAGGGCTTGAAGTATTTAATGGAAGCTGTGGCCGAGCTGCGCAAAACGAGAGACATACGGTTGGCCATTGTCGGAGTACCCATGAAGAACGGCTATACGCAGGGACTTATAAGATCGTTGAAACTGGAAGATTGTGTTACATATACAGGCAAAATTGATACCGACGAATTGGTAGGGCACTATTCCACTGCTACGATGCTGGTCGTACCTTCGATTTACGAGGGTTTTGGATTGCCTGCAGCCGAGGCCATGGCTTGCGGCACTCCGGTCATATCGACTACTGCGGGAGCTTTGCCTGAGGTGGTGGGCGACGCCGGTATCCTCATACCACCCGGCGATACGGGGGCAATAGTAGCCGCCATGAGCTCGTTGCTCGGTGATCAAGACAAACGAAGACAGTTGGGGAAAATGGGCGTTGAAAGGGTCAGGAGACTATTTAACTGGGAGAATACGGCCAGGCAGACGGCCGACTATTACAGGGAGGCGGTGGAGTTACAGGCTATACACGCCGGGGTTTAACTAATATGAGCTTAAACAGCAGTATTCTTGATAATGTATTCGACATGGAAAATCAGCTGTCGAAGCAGTTCCTCAACCCCACACTGGAGGGCATAGTCAGTGTGCAGGAACAGGGCGGAGCCGTGCCGGAGCTGGAGGGCGGTATCGTAGAACCCTGGACCCACGTGGAGTGTGCCATGGCTATCGATGCTGGCAGTTTCCACGACGAAGCGGAAAAGGCGTACGAGTGGCTGGCCAATGTCCAGCTCGCTGATGGGAGCTGGTATGCCAATTACAGGAACGGCCAGCCTAAAGATATGTACAGGGTATCGCATGCCATCTCTTATATCGCTGTGGGAATCTGGCACCACTACCTTATTAATGGTGATGTCCGTTTTGTCGACAGGATGTGGCCCTGCGTGCGCAGCGCTATAGACTATATTCTTGGGATGCGCGGCCCCAAAGGGGAAATATACTGGGCCAGGGATGCAGACGGCGCCTTGTATCCAGCAGCGCAGATCGCCAGCTGCAGTTCATCTTATTTAAGCATCAGATGCGCCCTGAAGATGGCGGATCTGGTGCGAGAGAACCGCCGCGACTGGCGGGAGGCCAATGAAGTATTGCGGTCTGCAATTTTGAATATGCCCTTGCCCTATGTTGCCAAGTACGAAGGCGACAGCCTCTCCGCATTTGCCATGGACTGGTATTATCCCGCCCTTTGCAGTGTGATCAACGGGCGTGAAGCGATCAGCCGCATTTACGATAGCTGGGATAAATTCATAGTGCACGGCAAAGGATCGGTGTGCAACCTGGAAAAGCAGTGGGTCACAGCTGCTGAAACGAGCGAACTGGCCATTTCGCTGGCGGTGCATGGGGAATATCGGCAGGCTGCGACTGTCTACAATTGGATTCACCATCTGCGGGATGAGGATGGCGCTTACTGGTACGGCATGGCTTACCCGGAAAATGAGATATGGCCGCTGGAGAAGCCGACCTGGACATCTGCTGCAGTTATTCTGGCGGCGGATATGCTCAACCGGGAATCAGCAACAAACCTTCTTTTCGATCACCACGGGTTCGCTCTTCTTTAGTATCCCCAGCGTATTTACCATGGGGAGCTCCACATAATTGCCGCTCTTGACAGCTTTTTTATACACTTCGTAGGGCGCCTGCCCGCCCTTTGAGGGGTCCAGGTAAATATCGTGGAAAATCAGGTAGCCGCCCGACAGCAGGTGAGGGTTCCAGCAGTTATAGTCCGATAAGGCCGTCTCATAGCTGTGGCCGCCGTCGATGAAAACGAGGTTGAGGGGCGTGGACCAGTTCCTGGCTGCCACCCTGGACCAGGTGACCAGAGGAACTACCGTGTCTTCCAGCCCCGCTTGTTTTAGAGTGGTTCGCAGGATGGGGAAGCTATCTATCTCCTCTTTCTTCTCGTCATATATGTCTGGATCAAAATAGAGCTGCCCCGGCTGTTGCTCTTCCGAGCCGCGATGGTGGTCTATGGTGAAAAGCGTAACGCCCTTGATTTTGCAGGCCGCGCCTAAATAGACGGTGGACTTACCGCAGAAGCTGCCTATCTCCAGACAGGGGCCTGAAGCGGCCGCCTCCAGCGCCAGCTTGAAGAGGCATTGCCCCTCGTCCTCGGCCAGGTACCCTTTCACCTGTGCAGCAAATGTAAAAGCGGATTCTGTATCCATCAACTTATAACCACCTGAAAATATCGTACAAATACATTTTTAATACGTGTGCATATAATTGTAAACGAATATGACGGTGATCAAAACCAGTGTGACGGCCATAGCGATGATTATGGCTATCCGCACGTAGGATGGGGGCAGGGATTCCCAGGGTATCATGGGCTGGCTGCTGGCTATGGCGAAAGTGCCGGTGGGGCTGGGATCGCTTTCAAACGGCGCCACAGCTTTCACCTGCCAGAAATAAACTCTGCCCGGCTCGAGCCTGTCCTCATATTTATAGGCGGTCGTGGTCGTAACAGTCTGAACAATTACGTCCTTCAGGTCTTGATCGTAAGCCAGTGTGAATTCATACTTACCTGCATTCTTAACAGGTGTCCAGCTAAAGCCGACTGTAGGCTGGCAGTCCTGGCAGATGCCGTTGGGTGTCAGGAGCTGGGGTCCGTTTCCGATGCCCCTCACCGCGAAACCCGGTTTGACCGAGAAAAACATGACCGGAGACCACAGGCTGTGAATGGCAGCGCCGGTTACGGACCGGCTGCCCCTAACTTTCCAGTAGTAAGGACGGCCGGCTTCCAATACACCGGGGGGTATCCATACGCCCGGGGACTGCTGCTGTGATTGGTCGGGCATTACTATCCACGCACCCGTCCTATTGTCCACCGGGAACATGTGGATGCCCGTATTATTATCCGCCGCGAATATATTCTGCGATAGCAGCGTCGTAAAATTCACATCCTTGGCCATCAGCAGGTCATAGCCGAAGATATCCTGCAGAGGCCGCCATCTTATATCAACCTGCTGTGACCGGCCCGTTACGGGGTCCGCCCCTATAAGGCTTCCGGATGGTGGTGCTGTGGGCCAGGGACTAACTCTGGCTACAGAATCGATATATTGCCAGAGGCAGCCGATCTTATTATCAAAGTTGTACACTTTGCCTGCGAGAGCATCAATATTATCAATTGCCCACAATGTATTATTGGTATTGGAGGAGATTTTGAGCGACGTGGGTTCGCGGGTAAAAGCTATGCCCAGTACGGGAAGGCCGTCTTTCAACTCGTCCCACTCCGGGGCCGGGGGGACCCTGACCCTCGGATCGAGCGTACGGTCCACACCCCCGTTGTTCTTATTAGTGGTGGTATCAAAGTTCCATGCACCATAAAGGACGTCGCCGGACATGGCGATCCCAAAAAAAGCACGGTTAATGGGCTCCAGTTCATCCCAGTCCGTGCTTTTACCGATCGTCCATCTGTAAATAACGCCGTCACTGCTTGTGTTTGACGTAGCATCAGCGTTTACCGCCGCATAAATGATATTGTTCTGATCATATTTACTATCCGTGACTACATGCACGTTGCCGTTCTCCGGCAGCATTTTCAGCGCTGTGAATTCGGGCGCGGGCACAGAGAAATCGCTCCATGCCACGTAGGCGCCGGGGTTTCCGGGCGTGTCGATTCCTGTGCTGATTAAGACTATATCCTTGTCCTGGGGATTTGTAAGTGGTACGCAAATAGAATGTGCCGGTGTGGGCAAATCAAAATTGACGAATGATCCCGGCACCCAGTTGGAATCTCCCAGATAGAGCACTCTCACCCGATAGTCTTCAAGGACATAGATGACCCCCTCGTCTTTAAACGTGAGGTCCCGCAGCGATGAGATGCCGGCCATAATCTGCTCCCATTTCTGGCCCTCGTTCGATGAATACAGGATTAAAGGTTTAGTTAGGTAACCCAGGACTATGGCGGTGCTGGAGCCGCCCCCCTTTGTATTCACGCGTAAGATGGTGTCGGTATTGGTGTTCTGACTAATGAGGATGCGTTCCCACACATCCCCCAGCGTATCGCTGGTGGAACGCCATACGCTGTCAAAACGTGGTATAACGCTGATGTTTTCATTGAGAGAAGAAATATAGAGCACGCTGCTCTGAGGGGCACTTGGTGGAGATTCAAGGGCAGCACTATCGGATAATCTGGTAATCTCGGTATCTATCAGGCCGATCTGGTTCCAGCTCAGCCCGCTATTGGAGCTATATGAAAATGCGGACTCATCCAATGGCGCACCCGTCAATTTAGAACCAGGCCACTGTCCAGGAGCAAAGCCCGTTCCCCCAGCAGAATCATCCTCCGAACTGGTGCCACAGTAGGCCATACCGTTATAGCCCCAGCGCAGTATGGCATTGGCGAAGCGTCCCAGATTGTTTCCACCTGTGGGTGATTTGTATTTGTTATAGTCCTGCGAGCTGATCCAGGTGGCTGTCCCCGGGTTGAACGACTGAGCATTGGAGCTTTGATAGACCGTGACCATCCCGATAGCCGGGTTGGCTGTTGCCTCGCCGGCCAGGAGGATGCCGCTGGCCTGACTGCCGTTATAGGCAATCGAGTATATACGTCCTGAAGAGACTACAGGCAGGGGAGTTATGGTGAAGGGCAGAGCTCCAACAAAGCTATTTATATAAAAGACGCCTGTCCGGGTGGACCTGCCTATGGGGTCTATGAACGTAGTGTCGGATTGGATACTGGTGAAGCAGGCTGACTGGGGTATGAGGGGGTTCTGGCCGTTGAAATCGGACGGCAATGCGAGGTCGGTTCCAATTACCTTATCAGCGGTAACGTTGGCAAATCCGATGGTAGTATTCCATGAGGTGGTGTTCAGGCTGGTGTCGTGCAGTCCGAAGCTGAGACGCGCAGCATCAGGGCCTGCTACGAGCACGCAGGAGATGACGGCCAGCGTCGAATCCGAAGCGTAGTTAGGGGAAAATTTAAGGGATGTCACGGCTGCAGCCAGGCCGGCCTGTGTAAGCCATGGGGTAGCAATAGATCCATACTGATGGTTTAATACCTGTCCGGAGTTGCCCGATAGGATTGTGGTGCGCGTGCCGATGGCGATATCGCGCTGTCCGTTGCCGTATTGCTGGGATATGTCTATGCAGCTTATATATTCGTCCGACCCGATGCTGTTTGTGCCCGGTCCCGGACCAGCGCTCGGTGAGAGGCCGGCATTTTGCCAGTTGTTTCCTCCATCGGTGGACACATAGACCTGCTGGGGCCCTGAATTGGGTAGCGCCCATGAAGGAGAAGTAGTGGTGACGGCCACTACGAAGCGCGCATCATCCGGGGCTACTGCGACTAACCAGACCGGCAAAGTCGCCTGGACAGTGACGGCGGTAAGGCTATTGCTTATATCGGTGAAGCTGTATCCGCCGTTCAGGGAGCGGAATAGTGTTTTGTTCTCCGTATCGGCGCAATAGATCACTCCATTGCCCAGGGCCATGGAGTTGATCTCGCTGCCGCTTCGAATTACATTGTCGGGGCCTTCAGCCGGCGTCTTGACTACCGACCAGGTGAGCGTCTTGCCCCTGGGGCTGGCCGCATTAGCGGCCGGGCAGAACGAACATATATCTAATATGCTCAGTACCAGCAGCAGAAGTATGACGAATATGCGGTATCCACGTTTACTATACATAGGACTTCAGTCCCTGGTACAAGACTCAGTTGCAGGAATTCATTAATGTTAGTGCCAACTGCCAAAGAGAGACAGGTTCTTTCCGTCCGCTTTGACGTGAGTCATGAATGTATCACTCATCGAGAACACCCCCTTTTGGCTTTATTGATAAGGCAGCCTGCTCGCTGCCGTCCACGGCTATAGGCGGTTGTGGCAGGACCGTAAATACGGGCATTGCTATCTGGGCCGGCGATACCTTTGCCTCACGTCTTGATTGCGCGGTAATAGTCAGGTGAAGCGCTTCGCCCATCGTGATACCGAGCTTTTGGCTCAACTCGGTGAGCAGAAAATAGTCGCCGACATTGACACGGACATGTCGCGTACTCAACTCGCTGGGATACTTCCGCTTTGCCATTTCAAGTTTATACTACAGTCTTGTTAACAACTTGTCAACAAGACTAGCCCAGCCCCCGGGAAACTAGTTGTAACCAGCCAATTTGGGGCTGTGCGACCTGTCCGGCCTGGCGCGAGGGGAGGAAAATAGCGAATATTTGGCATCCTGTTTGCTGTAAATAGGACTTTAGTCCCAGGTACTAGATGAGCGGGTTTTTGACAGGAATTCGTTTGTATTAGGTTTAGTCGAAATCTAATATAAACACAGAGATATTTGCAAAATGCGGAATCGCATGCTAGATTAAGCTAAATGAATCTGGAAATGCAATGAAAACACAGGGCAGGCCGTAGCTGTTATTCAATTGTTCCAACATCGGGCGACTGCGGTTGTTTTTGAAGCAAGAAGAGGTCATTACAGGCAGTCTATGCATTTTTATATGCGGGGAAAGAAATGATTGAGATATTAGAAGCCTCTCAAACGGCAACCCATGATCCCAAGGTGCTGCACCTCATCAACGATATGATCGACGGCCGTATTGAAGAGATACGTCCGGTTATCGACTTCACCAGGCAGTCCGGCGCCGTGTATCCGCAGGTTGAAGCGATGCTGGGTAAGACCTCGGAAGAGGTTATTAAAATACTGGACAGCCTGGTGGAGGAGCGCATACTGGAAGCGCGCTTCTATGACCGTTTGATCTTTTGCCCCGCATGTAGTTCTATGAATTTGAGGCCAAGCCTGAGGTGCCCTAAATGCGGGTCGGGCAATGTTGCCAAGGGGAGGATACTGGAGCACTTCGCCTGCGGAAAGAACGGGCTGGAGCAGGAGTTTATCGCTGGCGGAAAATACGTATGCCCGCATTGTAAAAAGCCGCTTAAGTTCCTGGGCACGGATTACCGCAGCCTGGGCGTGAATTACAAGTGCCAGAGCTGCGGCGGATTGTCCATCGACATCACCATGAAGTGGCAATGCCTCAAGTGCTCCATCTTCTTCTCGGATGAAGAAGCTAAAGTCCAGACCATTAACTCTTATATTTTGAACGAGCAGAGCAGAAACTGGCTTACATTCGATATGGGCTTCAAGTCCAAGTTTATCACCTACTTGGAGCAGCAGGGCTACAATGTATTTGAAAAGGCCAGGGTGAACAGTGGGTACGGGTCGGGGGTGACGCACGTAATGGACATGCTGGCCGAGCGTGACGACGGGTTCCTTACATTCATACTGGGCATCGGTATAGCCATCGGGCACGACTCGGAAAATATCGGCCTCGAGGATGTATTCAGGTTTGATAACAAGGCCTATGACCTGGGCATACATGATAAGATCCTGCTGGCCATGCCCGGGCTAAACAGCGAGGCCCGGCAATTTGCCCAGAGGCAGCGCATCAAATCGTTCAATGCCGACGAGTTGGAGACATTCTTAAAGGGTGCAGGCGACAAGCAACCGAGCAAAGTTGATAAAAAACCGTTCAAATTTGAAAGCCGCAAACAGTTGCTGAAATACCTGCATGGACAGGGCTACAGGACGGAGGAAAAAGCCAAGATACGCGGCCGCTCGGGCGCTGAATACACCATGGATATCATCGCTTATTACGATGACGGCCTGTTCACACATACCATATCCATCGGCATTTTGGTGGATCCAAGGGGTGTTAGCCTGGAAGCCGTATCCGCTTATGATACCAAGGCCTATGATATCGGCATCCACGATAAGATACTGCTGGCGTCGCCGGGCCTGGCCAAAGAGGCGCAGCAATTCGCCGAACAGCAGAAAATTAAAATTATAAATGTCGAGGACTCCGCCACTCTAGCATGATTTTCATAATCATTAAGCGAGCCTACTATGGCATCTGATTCTAAGGAAACAAAGTCACGGGCCAACCCCAGCGGGCCGGCCAAGCCCGGCATTGCCAGGCTGAATGTCCAGTCGGACCTGCCCATGCCGGAGGCACTGCAACTGGTGCCCGAGGATATAGCCAGGAAATATAATGTTCTGCCTCAATCGCTGGACGGCAACACTTTGCGCGTTTACATGGCCAATCCCAGCGACATACTCACTATCGAAAACCTGTCGATCTATACCAAAAAAAGGATTGAGCCTATACCAGCCACGGAGGCCGATATCAAAGAGGCCATTGATTACAATTACAAGACACCGAAAGAGGGGGGTAAACGTAGCGACCGGACTTCGGCGGCCCAGGCGCCCGCCGATGTTTCTATGGCGGATGAGGCCTCCGATACACCCATAGCGCGCCAGCTCGACAGGCTGCTGGAGGAAGGCGTCAAGGCACGTGCTTCCGACATACATATCGAGCCGGATGAAATCAGGGTGCGCGTGCGTTATAGGATCGATGGTATTTTACATGAGGTCGCATCGTTACCGCTGAGCGTGCATACAGCTTTGATTTCGCGTATTAAAATCCTTTCTGATATGAATATTGCCGACCACCGCCGGCCGCAGGATGGCCAGTTCTCTTTCGAGGCGGGTGGCAAGCGGATCGATGTGCGCGTAGCTACCATCAACACCGTCAACGGAGAGATGGGCGTGCTGCGGCTGCTGGATAAGTCCATGGCGGCGCTGGCCCTTCCGCAGATTGGCTTTCTGAGGGAGAGCCAGGAGCAATACGAAAAGATGTTGATGATGCCCTACGGCATGGTCTTGATCAGCGGCCCGACGGGCGCCGGCAAGACCACAACGCTATATGCGGCTGTCAACTCGCTGGACAGCGTGGGCAAAAACATCATAACCATCGAAGACCCGGTAGAGTACCGCTTTGAGAATATTAATCAGATACAAGTTAATATCAAGGCGGGCCTGACCTTTGCGGGTGGGCTGCGCTCCATCGTCAGGCTGGACCCGGACGTGATCCTGGTGGGCGAGATACGCGATAGCGAGACTGCGCAAATCGCCGTGCAGTCGGCGCTTACGGGGCATTTGGTCCTCTCCTCCGTGCATGCCAATGAGACGGTAGGAGTGCTCTTCCGCTTGATCGACCTGGGCGTTGAGCCGTTCCTGATAAGCTCTGCTTTGGTAGGCATAGTAGCCCAGAGGATGGTCAGGCGCGTTTGTCCTCACTGCGCCCGTAAGGTAACGATACCGTTGGTCGAGCAGATAGCCTATGAGAAGGAGATGGGGGAGAGCAGAACCGAGTTTATGTATGGCGCAGGCTGCAAGGAATGCGTATATTCCGGCTACCTGGGGCGCACCGCCATATTTGAGATATTGACCATGACCGATGAGCTGCGCCGTATGATAGTGGCGGGAGCCGGCAACCAGGATATCCATGCCACTGCCTTGAGCCAGGGTCTGGTGACTATTGCGAAAGACGGCATGATGAAGGCCAAAGCCGGGATTACCACCCCTTACGAAGTCCTCAGAAATGCCTTTGCCATCTCTTAGTACTCAAAGTCGGAATTAGCTTAAATATATATCACCGGGTAAAGAGACTATGGAATACGAATATGTCGGATATACGGTAGACCGCCGGGTCGTAAAAGGCAGGATAACTGCCGACAGCGAGAAGAGCGCCGGTGACGCGCTTTTACGCGACGGCTATCAGATACTCAATGTAAAGCCCATCGCCCCTTTCCTCACGGGCATACCTTCTTTCATGAAGCCGAAAATTAAGCCGGAAGATGTAGTGATGTTCTCCAGGCAACTGGCCCTGCTTCTGGAATCCGGCGTGGGGATCGTACAAAGCCTCGACCTGCTCCGTGCACAGTCGGTTAATAAGAATTTTTCGGCCATGCTGAGCAAAGTGGTGACCGATCTGCGCGCAGGGTTGCCATTATCCGTAGCGCTTGAAAAACACCCCGGGGCCTTTTCGAAGATGTTCTGTAAGGTTATTGCAGTCGGCGAGCAGACGGGTCAATTAGAGAGCGTGCTAAGGAACCTTGCCGGCTATTCCGAGCAGTCTACGGCGGCTCTCAGGAAGGTCAAGCAGGCTGCCACTTATCCTGTTGTGGTGCTGATCCTGGCAATCCTGGTTGGGATACTCATGGTCACGTTTATTTTGCCGCCGATCCTGGCCGTATTTAAAAACCTGGGCGGCAATCTGCCGCTTATCACCCGGATACTGATATGGTCGATTGCATTCGCCACCAGCTACGGCATATATATATTTATAGCTATTGGCATGGCGGGTATAGCAGGATATCTTTACACCCGGACGCCGGAGGGCGCCTATCGGAAGGACGCCCTTTTACTGAGATTACCTGTACTGGGGAGGCTCATCCTGCTCAATACCCTTTCACGCATCTGTCGCAGCATAACCCTGTTATTCAGGTCCGGCCTGCCTCTGCCGGATATATTGACATTGACCACCGATTCGGCGGGCAATATAGCTATCGCCAAAGCCCTCAGGGATGTGGAGCAGGATATTATCAAGGGCGAGGCGTTGGCCGGCGCCATGAGGAAAAGGCCCGTTTTCCTGCCGCTCATGGTGGAGATGACCAGGGTAGGGGAGGAGACGGGTAACCTGGACAGCACTTTGACGGTGGTCTCGGACAGCTTCGAAATTGAGGCTGCGGACAAGCTGCAAACGCTGCTTGGCCTGATAGAGCCTGCCATGACTGTTGTCATCGGCCTGGTGGTCGGTTTCCTGGCGTTATCTATTTTTGTGCCTATCTACTCCACCATCAGCATGGTCGGAGGAGGAGGGTAAAGGCATGTGGCCGTTAGGCGCCGGTGGGGAGCGGGGCGTAAGCCTGGCGGAAGCCCTGGTTGCCGTCGCCATTTTGGGCTTTGTGGGCGTTACCCTGGTGGCGGGCATTTATACGACCATCCAGGGCAATAATATAGCGCGTACCAATATCACTGCGGAGAGCCTGGCGCGCTATGAGCTCGAATATGTTAAGTCTGTCAGCGACAACTGGACCAATATCTCTAAGGCCACGGTGCCCTGGTCATACACGTTGCCGGGCGGACCCTACCCGGCCTGGGATTCATCTCATAACAACCTTCCATCCGGGTATACAAGCTACACTATCACTGTACAGGGGATTTTGGCACCTTGTTGCAGCGATTCCAAAATCCAGCAGGTGACCGCTACGGTGACATATAACAGCAAGCAAGAGGCTCAGATAGCTGAATATATAGTCGGTTATTGAATTGACATAAGATGAATATGTACAGAAAGGGCGAAGCAGGCGTAAATTGGGGCAGTGGTTTTACTCTGCTTGAGCTGATAGTCATGCTCTCCATTATCGGCACGGTAAGCGCGATCATGGCCCTGACATTCAGTGAGGCAACCAGGGTGACACGCTCTGATATGGCGCAGGCCATAGTTCTGGCACAGGTGCACCAGGCCGGCGACTGGATCGCCAAAGACGTCGCCAGTGCCTACAGTGTATCGGCCGGATCATCGGGCAACTGGACCTGCTCGATGTCCTGCTATCAATGGAACGGTAGCGCATTCTCGACCAGCACCATAACCTATACGATCAGCAACGGGAACTTGCTGCGTAACGGGAAATACGTTGCGCAGTATATCGTAAATCCGGGCAGCGACACATTATTTGTCAAAGTTACCCCCACAGTTACTGAGAATAATACGTATATATTGACGGTCAAGGCGGTTAATAACGGCGCCAGCTTCAGTAAAGCCTTCAAAATCTTCCAGAGGATACCGCCGCAATGAGGCGCATCATGATGTTTAATAAGATTTTCAGAAAAATCGGCCGTGAAGAGCCCGGCATGATATTGCCTCTGGCCTTGATCCTGTTGGTGGCGGCATCCCTGATAGTTATTCCCGGGCTGGGGTATATGTATTCATTCCTGACCACCAACTCCAACGCCCAGCAGGATATGGCGGCGTATTACGCGGCCGATGCAGGTATATCGGCAGTCTACTGGTATTTCAATAAGAACTCCACAGCCCCTGCTTTCCCCTATACAGTCTCCATCAATGGGATGACGGCGCAGGTCACGCAATTGGCGCACACGCAGGCCGGCGATAGCTCGTCCGACAACTACACCATTCAGTCGAGTGCGCCTGCGGGTACCAAACCCAGAGCGACGGTTGTGGTTAAAATCAATATTCCTGCGCCCGGCAACAATATATTTAACGAGGCTGCCGCCAGTCTGAACGGAGATATTATCATCGACAGCGGTGGACATGTAATATCCGACGGGAAAATACCGGGTAACTTCGGCAACATTTGGGCAAATGGAAATGTAAATATTAAAAATGGAGCTGTTGGAGGATTAAGTTGTCCACTAACAACTGGCATTGCATCTGCAACAAACAGCGTAACCGTCGATCAGTGGAGTGGGTGCGTTGGAACAAAGGCCCCCAATCAAACGACACCACTCTCATATACTGTTACCCTCTCCAATTTTACAGGCCCGGCTGATGCCGGCATGAACTACACCGGCCAGTCAGCAAACTGGGCAAATGGTGGTACGACATATACCCTCCCCGGGGCCGGACATGTGGATAGCGATGCGACTATAGGGGGATCTAATACAGTTGTATTAAACGGCAATTTACACGTAAAAGGAAAGCTAACGATAACTGGAAGTGGGGTGGTCAAGGGAGCCTATACCATAGTAGTCGATGGGGCCCTGGTTGTAAGCGGTGCGGCATCAGCCAATCTTGTGGCCGGTAACATTCCGTTTATTATTGTCGAGGGTACAGGGAACACTAAATCGAACCCTGCTGTCGATATTTCGGGTAGCGCGGAGGTATCAGCGGTAATATATGCTCCTAACGGCCTCGCTTATTTGCATGGTGGTCCAGGCAGTGACGGCTATAATGTATATGGCTCTGTTATTGCTAAAAGCATGGAGGTCGATAGCATGACAATTAAGTATCTTAGCGGCATCCACTCGGAGACCCAGATACCGGGTGCAGGGTTGGGAGGCACCCCCGTTTTAATTGGCTACAATTATCAGTGATATGCTGCATGTAAAATAAAGGGACGGGTTAAAACAGACATATTTAATGTATAATATGCGCAAAAGGCCGGTAGGAATAAATAGAATTGCGTCCGCCCGCTAATTCTTCCAAAAGCACTACCCGTAGCCTGTTGCAGAGGCTACCCCGCTTGAGCACGTCCGTCTGGCTGATCATCGTAGGCGCCCTCTTTCTGATAGCTATCCTGCCTATCGCTCTGTCTTACTCAGACGAGATCTACAGGCAGAGCGCTTTAAATAACAGGCTTGTGGAATTGGGCAAGCAAAATGATGTTCTGCAGGGTCAATTAACCGCGCAGACCTCCGTCGACAGCGAAATAAGCAAATTAAGCTCTGATATCGCCGCTCAAAGGGCAATTTACGGGAATGCCTGCGATAGCATTGAGACAACGCAGAAATTGATTAACCTGGCCTGGCAATATGATATTACCATCACTTCCATGTCCATCTCATCGGGCACGACTCCAATACAGGGAACGGACTATCCCGTGACTATATATGCATTAACCATGAACGGCTGGGTGCAGAATTTCCTGAATTTCCTAAGGGACTTGGATAAGGCGTTGCCGTCCAGCATAGCTAACGATATATCTATACAACCCGCTCAGTCCCAGGGGCTTCCGGACCAGGCAACTATTACAGTAACGGTATTTTGTACTAATCAATGAGAAAGGCCTGAAAAAGAAAAATGTTAACGCTAAATATTGAAGATGATTCGGTAAGGATAACCCGGGTCAAAGGCAAACGGGTGGTCTCGGCCGTTGAAGGGAATCTGACGGCCGGCTGGGTGCAAAACGGAGTCGTTATTGATAAAGACGCAGTGAGTCAGCAAATTATTAACCTGCTTAACACCAACAATATCCGGGAGAGGGAAGCCATAGCCTGTGTAAGTGGCGTCCACTCAATTTACAGAGTGGTATATGTGCCTAAGCTTGAAAGGGGTTTGCTGGCCGAGGCTGCCAGAAAAGAGATGGAACGCGTTAGTCCCGTCCCTTTGGAAACCCTGTATACATCCTGGCAGGACGTCAAAATATCAGGTATTGAATCAGCGCTGTGCCTGCTCGGTTTGCCCCATGATAATGTCGACTCTGTAATGGATACCCTGAAGATGTGCGGCCTCAGGCTAAAATCCCTGGAGCTTAAACCGCTGGCTATCGACCGGGTGGTGGATGAACAAACCGCGGTGGTGATCAATATCCAGGTAAACGGCTTCGATATCAGCGTTCTGGACTCGGGAATTCCCGAGCTGATGCGCAGCCTGACCTTCGCTCAAACAGACATGAGCGAGCCGGATAAAATAGCCATGATTAATGATGAAATAGCCAGGACGGTCAATTTTTATAATTCCAGCCACGCCGACAGACAATTGCATAATAATGCAAAGTGCTTCTTGAGCGGCGATCTGAGCGAAGGCCTGGCGCAGGTTATTCCATACAGCGTAAAACCCCTACCTTCTAACCTGGTTTATCCCGCCGGGATCGACGAGGGCAGGTTTGCCGCCAACACCGGCATGGCCTTGAAAGGGACAGGCGGCACAGCGAAGATGATGAGAGTCAATATCGATGTCATGCCCCGGCTGGCGGCTGTCAAACCTTCAGCCCGAACCAGTACGCTTCCACTTTTTGCCCTGGCCATCGCTTCAGTAATATTTATTGCTACCTATATCCTTTATAATTCTATGGCCGCGCAGAATAAAAGTTTGCAAATGCTGATCAATGACAGAATAAAACAGGTCGTGGATATGCAAAAAGCCGTCAAAGAGAAGACCGATAAAGCCGCCGTACTGCGAGACCAATACCAGCAAACGCTTAATGCCTTAAAAGCCCCGCTGGATTATCTAGCGCAGGAGAGGGCTTCTATCAACAGGGACTGGGGCGATTTAATAGCTCCCTTGCCGGGATTTATGTATCTGACGTCTATCCATGATAATGGTAAAAGCATAGTGATACAGGGCACAGCTCCTAACGGGGATATGGTGCTCGATTATGCCCGCAGCCTCCGGCAAAACGAAAACTACAAAGTGGTAAGTGTGGATTCCTTGACCAGCGCATCATACAATCAGACTCAGTTTCAGATTACCTTAACACCGGATAGATAAAAAGCCAAACCTCAAGGAGATCTAAAGGCTATAGATGAACATCCCGGACTTGATAAAGCTGGCAAAAGATAAAAAGGGCTCCGACCTCCATCTGGTAGCGGGCGTACCTCCCATGTTGAGGATAGATGGAGAGTTAAAGCCGTTCCCCGAATTCGGTATCATGACGGGTGAGGATATCGAGCGCCTCTTTCATCAGGTCTCCAATACGCATTTGAGGGATTTGTTAAAGAGCGAGCTGGAAGTTGATTTTGCGCAGGAGCTTCCCGGTGGCGGGCGCGGCAGGTGTAACGCCTGCTGGCAGCAGGGCTCCATTAGCCTTGCTATACGTATTTTATCGGACCATATTCCTAGCGTCGAAGAAATCGGGCTGCCCGATATCGCCAGGGAGTTGATAACACGGCCCAGGGGACTGATGCTGGTTACCGGCCCGACCGGGTCAGGTAAAAGCACTACCATAGCAGCCATGCTTAATCATCTAAACAATAATCTTCAGAGGTATGTCGTTACTATCGAAGACCCTATCGAATACGTTCATCACGGCATAAAATGCGCCTTCTCGCAGAGGGAGCTTGACCAGGATACACATTCGTTCGTTAATGCTTTAAAGTACGTCCTGAGGCAGGACCCGGATGTGATACTGGTGGGTGAAATGAGGGACCTTGAGACGGCCTCCGCTGTCCTGACCGTGGCCGAAACAGGCCATCTAGTGTTGTCCACCGGGCATGCTCCCAGCGCGGCCCAATCCGTTGAGAGGATTGTGGACCTCTTCCCCCCTCATGAAAGGCAGATGGCGCAATCCAGGCTGGCATCGACATTGAATGCAGTATTCTGCCAGGTGCTGGTGCCGCGTATAGGCGGCGGACGTGTGGCTGCCGTGGAGATCATGCTGGCTACGCCAGCGATCAAGAACCTCATCAGGGAAGGGAAACCTTTTTTGATTCCCAATACCATTCGCACCAGCGTCAACCTGGGTATGAGGACGCTGGATGATGCGCTGGTAGACCTGTTCAGGAGAAAGGAAATATCGCGGGAATCGGTATACGCCTTTTGTCAGGATGCAGATGATGTCAGTAAGACCCTGCGTTAATAAAATTCCGTTAAATAAAGCCTGAGAATAGCAACAAGAAGAGCGTGGACTTGAATCCACGCTCTTCTTTATATCCTGGTTACGTTAGTTAATTGTTTTCACCAGACGGATCCCTGGGTGACCTTGCCGGTCGAGTCAATGGTATAGGTTCCACGCGGGTTGCCGAGGAAATAGGGGGACAGTGCCGTCACATCGCCGGGGGCGACGCCGGAGTGGTCATACATATAAGCGGATACCGCAGTCTGTACGTTTGCCAGCTCAGTTGCCTTAGCCTGGTCCGTGCCAGCGCCCATGTACTTGGTAACGTTCAGTATTACCACGGCAGCGAGTATACCCAGGATGGAGATGACCACTAACAACTCAATTAGCGTAAAACCTTTTTGTGCTGATTTGAATAATTTCATAATTTACCTCCTAAGTTAGCTGCTCAACTAGCCGGACCGACCTGACCGCTACATTAATCTTTTTCTCCATTTTTATCATACGATACAATTATACTGACTACGATCGTAATGTGAATAGCCAATTGGTCACATTTACATAGTACTAAGGTCACATTTTGTATAATCCAAAGTTGCCCGTGGTTGATGGTCAATCAGTCTTAGCCTGGCGTTCAATTACAGGTTTTGACCCCTGCCAAGTTAAATTTCTTTTCTAGATATAAGTGGAATTCAAAATGATACACTACCGAAATTCCGTTAAATAAAGCCTGAGAATAGCAACAAGAAGAGCGTGGACTTGAATCCACGCTCTTCTTTATATCCTGGTTACGTTAGTTAATTGTTTTTACCAGACAGATCCCTGGGTGACCTTGCCGGTCGAGTCAATGGTATAGGTTCCACGTGGGTTGCCGAGGAAATAGGGGGATAGTGCCGTCACATCGCCGGGGGCGGCGCCGGAGTGGTCATACATATAAGCGGATACCGCAGTCTGTACATTTGCCAGCTCAGTTGCCTTAGCCTGGGTCGTGCCAGCGCCCATGTACTTGGTAACGTTCAGTATTACCACGGCAGCGAGTATACCCAGAATGGAAATGACCACTAACAACTCAATTAGCGTAAAACCTTTTTGTGCTGATTTGAATAATTTCATAATTTACCTCCTAAGTTAGCTGCTCAACCAGCCGGACCGACCTGACCGGCTATGTTAATCTTTTTGTCCGATTTTTATCCCACGATCCAATTATACTTCTCCCGATCGCAATGTAAATAGCCAATTGGTCACATTTTCATAGTACTAAGGTCACATTTTGTATAATCCAAAGTTGCCCATGGCATAGTATAATAAGTGAAAATCTGCGCATGTCCCATTACAGGCGATAACAGAATTGATCAGCAGTGGGAAAAGCAAAGTGTATGAAAGACTGGAGACAGCCGTGGAATTTGTCTGGCTGCTGACGATCTTCCTGATTCCCCTTGCTATCGATCCTTTCTGCCTCAACTCCTATTATTTTGTTAAATCGCTTACCCTGGTTTTCCTGGTGTGCATATTATTGGGCCTGGTGCTTGCGCAGTGGCTGCTACGGAAGCATGAAATTAGCTGGAGGGAACTGACAGATAAAGTAAAAAGATCGCCGCTGCAGGTTGCGGTGCTGGTCTTCGCTTTGATATGGATAATATCGACCGTGTGTTCCATCATGCCCGGTAAGAGCCTCTGGGGGAACCTGGCGGGTAGCGTAGGACTACTTCCCAATATAGCCTGGATCATCTTTTTCCTGATCCTGTCACAGAAAATAAGATCGCTTAAACAGGTTTACCGTGCCCTGTATGCTCTGGTGATATCTTCGGCCATAGTTTGTTTGATCGGCATATTGCAATTTATCATTGCTCCCGGGGATTTGTTGGGCGGCAGGGTAGCGTCTATAGATGGCAACCCACTATCGTTAAGCTGCTTCATAGCGATGATTTTGCCGGTCACACTCGCTTTAATCATACTAACCTGGTATGCGCCGTTATCCAGAAACCGTAAGTGGACCAAGTTCATCGGCCTGCTGGTGGTATTTGCCTTGCAGATGTGTTGCCTGGCGCTGGCACAATATTCCATCACCCTGCTGGTATTCATAATAGGGATTTTCGTTTTCTTTGTGCTGGTAGGAATTTTCCTGCAGAGAAAGGCAACTCTGACCCTTAGCTTGTTTTCCCTCTTGTTGGTCGGTATTGTTGCTGCCGTACTGCTGGGGCAGATGCTGGTTCCACAAAATGGCGTTTCATCCGGCGAGAGCAGCAATCCCGGTGCCACTGTTGCTGAACAGGTCGGGCTTGTAACGTTGCCTATCCGTCTGGAGACCTGGCAGTGCGCCCTCGAAGTAATTACCCAGTCACCTGAAGTACCCTATTTGCAGGACAATTTGCACTGGTTAAGGCGGCTCATCGGATATGGACCCGAAACGTTCATAGTAGCATCACAGACCAGATTTCCTCCCGCCTTGAAAGCCAGATATACATTTGAGTCATTGATAATTTCGCAGCCCGAAAACCATTATCTATATCTGGCGGCAACCATGGGCATCCTGGGATTGCTGGCTTTCCTGGTCATCCTGGTCATATTTTTCTACAGGAGCTTTAAATATCTGTTTCGAACCAGTGAAAGGGATTCAATTCTGCTTATGTCGGCTTTCATAGCAGCTATTCTGCAATATTGCGCCCACGTATTTTTCAACCCGTCGGTTATCACGCCGGAGCTCGTGTTCTGGCTGATTTTAGCGCTGTCCGCGGCCGAGATTAAAATCAACTCCACTGAAGAAATTACCCTGCCTAAAATTCCTCCCGTCACGTTAAGTGAAGCGTGCCATCCTGATGTAAAAGTACCCGGCCCGATAAGGAAATTCACTGCGCTATTGGTATTTTTGCTATTTATTGTTATCGGAGCCGGCCTCACAGTACCCCCTTTACTGGCTAATACCTATATAAAGAGCGGCCTCAAGCTGTTTGGCAAGGATAATAATACTGCTATGGACATGTTCAGCGAGGCGGTAAGAATCCAACCCCAGCAAGCCTACTATCACAACTTCGCGGGTAACCTGGCTTATATGATGGCCCAAGTGAGCAAGGACCAGCCGGATAAATCAAAATTGCTCTCACTCAGTGAGTCAGCTTATAGCGAAGCTATCCGCGTGGATCCGGCCATGGCGATTTGGTATTACAGGCTGGCTGACGTGGATACATACTGGGCTCTGAACGGGAACAAAGACAAATTTGATAATGCCCTTGAGCTTTATGAAAAAGCCGACCGGATATTCCCGGGAAATCCGGTAATTTTAGACAAGTGGGCGCTGGCGCTCATCTTCAAAGGAGATTACCCGGCGGCGGAAGAGAAATTAGCTGACTCGACTAAAAGCGATCCGCTATGGATACAGACCTCATTCTTCCAGGGACTGCTACAAATATATAAAGGTGATAACCG
>JBEKVW010000038.1:0-19792 GCA_049513695.1 Dehalococcoidia bacterium
CATCATTACGCATTTCTTCCTGTTTTATCACATACCATTCCATAAATTGTGGTATGTTCTTTCCATCAACTTGCAAATAGTTGGTAATTGCACGGAGGGCATTAATTAAAGCAGTAAAAAGTGAGCGGAATTGCTGAATATCCTGAGATATTTTGAGTTGATCTAACAATGTTAGACATTCTTCGAGTTTAGAAGTTGTTGATTCAAACATATTTCCAATTCTACCCCTTCATCGCCCTGATCACGGCATCCGCTACCTGTGAGGTACCCACGCTGGGCGCATTGCGGTCGGGGCGCAGGTCATAGGTCACGTTCTTACCTTCGGCGATGACGGCGGCGATGGCATTCTCCATCTTGTCGGCGGCCTTCTCTTCATTCAAATAGCGTAGCATGAGGACGGCGGAGAGCATCTCTGCCATGGGGCTGACCTTGTTCATGCCGGTATACTTGGGGGCGCTGCCGTGCGTGGGCTCAAAGAGGGCCACACCGTCGCCGATGTTGGCGCCCGGCGCCAGGCCCAGCCCGCCTACAATTCCGGCACACAGGTCCGAGATGATGTCGCCGTAGAGGTTGGGCAGCACCAGCACGTCGAAGATCCGGGGGTCGCGCACCAGCCGCATGCAGAGCGCGTCCACCAGCACCTCGTCATACTCGATCTCGGGATAGTCCCTGGCCACCTCACGCGCCACGGAGAGGAAGAGGCCGTCAGTGAACTTCATGATGTTGGCCTTGGAAACGGCCGTGACCTTCTTGCGCTTGTATTTGCGGGCATAGTCGAAGGCATATTTGACGATGCGGCGGGTGCCAAACTCGGAGATGGTCTTGATGCTGTAGCCGGCATCCTTGCGCAGGGGCTCTTTGAAGCTCTTCTTGATCAAATCGTATAACTGGACGGCCTCGGGGCTGTCTTTAGCGAACTCAATGCCGATGTAGAGGTCCTCGGTGTTCTCCCTGACGATGACCAGGTCGACATCGCGGTAGGGCGTGGTGATCACGCCTTTGTAGCTCTTGCAGGGCCTGAGGCAGGCGTAGAGGTCGAGCTTTTTGCGCAGGGCCACGTTGACGCTGCGGAAGCCGGTGCCGATGGGCGTGGTGACGGGACCCTTCAAGGCGACTTTATTCTTGCGGATGGACTCGATGGTCTCTTCGGGCAGGGGAGTGCCGTATTTGGCAATGGCGGCCTCGCCCACAGTGAAAACGTCCCAGTCGAACTTGACGCCGGTGGCCTCGAGCACGCGCACGGTGGCCTCGGTGATCTCGGGACCGATGCCGTCGCCGGGGAGTAAGGTGACTTTATAGGGCATTTCGTTTTCCTCTTTCTTGCTCGCTTACTCGGTCATTGCGAGGAGCCGCAGGCAACGTGGCAATCTTTTGATTCGAAGAATGCGTTTCAAAACCCCTCCTTCGATTCGAAGGATTGCCACAGGGCTTCGCCCTTCGCAATGACGGGGTTTGGGGCTTGGCTCCAGTCTTCGTACAAAGGATTGCCACAGGGCTTCGCCCTTCGCAATGACGTGTGATGTGGCCCGTGGGTTGCAATGACGTGTTTCTCTCCTTCGAAGGGAAGGATTGCCACGCCCCGATTGCATCGGGGCTCGCAATGACGTGTTACCTCCTTCGTACAAAGGATTGCCACGGCACTCCGTGCCTCGCAATGACGTGTTACCTCCTTCGTACAAAGGATTGCCACGTCACTTCGTTCCTCGCAATGACGTGTTACCTCCTTCGTACAAAGGATTGCCACGTCACTTCGTTCCTCGCAATGACCCGTAATCTCCGTATTTGTTGATATAGGGGACCAGGCCGCCTTTGTTGAGGATGCTGAGCATGGCGGGCGGTATCCTGGTGAAGGTGTATTTCTCGTTCTTGCTGACGTTGTTGATGACTCCCTCTTCAAGGTCTACTTCGAGCGTATCGCCCTCGGCTATCTTATTGGTGTCGCAGATCAGGACGGGCAGGCCCTGGTTGATGGCGTTGCGGAAGAAGATGCGGGCGAAGGATTTGGCCAGCACGGCGCTGACGCCGGTCATCTTGATGACCAGCGGGGCATGCTCGCGGCTGGAGCCCAGGCCGAAGTTGGAGCCGCCCACGATGAAATCTCCCGGCTGGACCTTGGCGGCAAACTCGGGATTGGCATCTTCCATGACGTGTTTGGCCAGCTCAGGCAGGCTGCTGCGCAGGCTGGCGTATTTGCCGGCGATGATGAGGTCGGTGGAGATGTCATCGCCGAACTTGAAAGCCCGTCCCTTTAACTGCGTGTGCAGCATTAAAGGACCTCTCTTGGATCGGTGATCCTGCCGGTGATGGCGGAAGCCGCAGCCGTGGCGGTGGAGGCCAGGTAAATGAAGCTGTCGGGATTGCCCATACGGCCCTTGAAGTTGCGGTTGGCGGTGGAGATGCAGACCTCGCCGTCGCCCAGTATGCCCTGGTGCAGGCCCAGGCAGGCGGCGCAGCCGGGTGGCAGTATCAGCCCGCCGGCCTCGATGATGGTGTTGGTGTAGCCCGCCCTGTCGGCTTCCAGCATGATCTGGCGGGAAGCGGGACAGACCAGCAGACGCACGCCCCCGTGCACCTTCTTGCCCTTGAGTATGGATGCTGCCTCGGCCATATCCTCCAGGCGGCCGTTGGTGCAGGTGCCGATGAATGCCTGGTTGATTTTAATATCTTTTAACTCCCTGGCGGCGGCGGTATTGTCCACCGTATGCGGCTTGGAAATGGTCGGCACCAGTTGGGAGGCGTCGATATCGATGACGCGCTCGTAAACGGCATCGGCGTCGGGCTGCAGCGGCTTGTATTTATCCGCCCTGCCCTGTAACTTCAAATAGGCCTGCGTGATCTTGTCGGAGGGGAAGAGGCCGACCTTGGCCCCGGCCTCGACGGCCATATTGGCGATGGTCAGCCGCTGGTACATGGGCATCTTGTCGATGGCCCCGCCGGAGAACTCCAGCGCCCTGTAGGTGGCGCCGTCGGCGCCGATCAGTCCGATTAAATGCAGTATGAGGTCCTTGGCGCCCACGCCCTTCTGGAACTTGCCTGTGACGTTGATCTTGAAGGTCTCGGGCACGCGCAGCCAGGTCTTGCCCAGCGACCAGGCCACGGCGATATCGCTGGAGCCCATGCCGGTGGCGAAGGCGCACAGCGCCCCGGCCGTAACGGTGTGGGAGTCGGCTCCCACGATGACGTCGCCGGGATTGGCCAGCTTCTCGGCCACGAGCTGATGGCAGACCCCGCTGCCGGCGTCGAAGAGCAGGCAGCCCGTATCGGCGGCGAACTGACGCAGAAAGAGGTGGTCGTTGGAGAGGGCACGGTTGGGGCTGGGGGCGGCATGGTCGATGAAGACCGCCGACCGGGCGGGATCGGCCAGCGTTTGCTTCTTGCCCGCCTTGAACTGGCGCACTGTGAGCGGGCCGGTGGTATCCTGTACGAAGACCAGGTCCACCGGCGAGATGACGATGTCGCCGGCTTTGGCGTCCGTCCCGGATTTGGCGCTGAGTATCTTTTCGCTTAAAGTCTTGCCCATAATAGATTCAATATTTTAGCACTTTTGGCTGGTTACAGGTCATTGACTCGGTCCCTTCGTACAAAGGATTGCTTCGCTACGCTCGCAATGACGTACGAAGGGAATGGTAAATCGAAGGCCTCGGTCCCTTCGTACAAAGGATTGCTTCGCTACGCTCGCAATGACCGGTAAATAAGCACGTCATTGCGAGGCCGAAGGCCGTGGCAATCCTTTGATCGAAGACTACAATGACGTGTTGATGTATAAAGCCCCCAATGACATAATAAAACGCAGTGAAAGAACAGTTCTACGTATACATAGTTTGCAACAAGAATAACAGCGCATTGTATACAGGTGTGACCAGTGACCTGGTAAAACGTGTTTCGGAACACAGGGCCAAGTTGGCGGATGGGTTCAGCAAAAGATATAACCTGGATAAGCTCGTTTACTATGAGGTAGCAGGTAACGCCGAAGCGGCTATTCTGCGAGAGAAACAGATTAAAGCCGGTCCACGCAGGAAGAAAATTGAATTGATCGAAGACGTGAATCCACTCTGGAGGGATCTATACCCTGATCTGTGACACGTTCCTTCCCCCAAAAAGGTAGTAAATACGTCATTGCGAGGCACGCAGTGCCGTGGCAATCCTTCGATTCGAAGACCTCGGCCTCTTCGTACAAAGGATTGCTTCGCTACGCTCGCAATGACGGGTGAAGTGGACCTGCCAGTCGGATTGAGGCTTCGTACTAAGGATTGCCACGTCGCCCTGCGGGGCTCCTCGCAATGACGGGTCGAGGGAGTAGTAAATCGAAGGTCTCGGTCCCTTCGTACAAAGGATTGCTTCGCTGCGCTCGCAATGACGTGTTAATAAGACCGGCCTCGCAATGACATGTCGAGGGTCGCAATGACGTGTTTTGGATATGGCTGTGTGCTAAAATACATTTGCATTTGAATAGATGGGAAAGCTAAATGACAGAACCAAAGGCCTCTAAGAGCAAGCCAGGCGTAACCCGCTGCGGTAACAGCGTATTCCACTGGGGAACGCGCACCTATGTGATGGGGATCCTGAATTTATCGCCGGACTCATTTTCCGGCGACGGGCTGCGCAACGTGGAAGATGCCATGCTCAGGGCTCGGAGGATGGTCGAGGAAGGGGCGGATATCATCGATGTGGGCGGGGAGTCCACGCGCCCCGGTGCCGACCCGGTTATGGTCGAGGAAGAACTGAGGCGGGTGATGCCCTTTATAAAGCAGGCGGCCAAGGTATTGAAGGTGCCGATCAGCATCGATACCTACAAGCTGGAGGTCGCCAGGCAGGCGCTGGATGCCGGTGCCGCTATGATAAATGACATTTGGGGAATGCAGGAGGAGACGGGGCTGGCGGATTTGGCCGCTGAACGCAAGGTTCCCATAGCCTTGACCAGCAACCAGCGCGGCCGGATAGTTGAAGACATTGTGCCGGCAGTCGTGACAAGTTTACATAACCTGGTGGGTGCCGCCCTTGAAGCAGGGATAGCCCGGGAGAATATCATCATCGACCCGGGCATCGGGTTCGGCAAGACGCAGGAGCAGAACCTGGAGCTCCTGAACAGGCTGGATGAATTGAAGGCCATAAAACGTCCTATTTTACTGGGGACCTCGCGCAAATCCGTTATTGTTAATGTGGTAGGGAATGATGTGGAGCCCAGGCTGTTAGGTACGGCGGCGTCGGTCGCCATCGGCATCGGCAAGGGTGTCGATATCGTGAGGGTACATGATGTGAAGCAGATGAAAATGATCGCTAAAATGAGCGATGCCATCGTGCGGGGCGTTGAAGTGGCGGAAGTCTATATCGGCATCGGCTCTAATTTAGGCGATAAAGTGGCTAATATTACAAAGGCCATTAAGATGCTCTCGGAATTCGCTACCATCGATCAGATATCATCGCTTTACGAGACCGAGCCGGAGGGCCGCCGGAAACAACCGGATTTTCTGAATTGTGTGATAAAGGCCGAAGTTGGCGCCGGACCCGTCGAGCTGCTGGGGATACTAAAAGATATCGAAAAGAGAATTGGCAGGGAGCCATCTCCCCGCAACGGGCCCCGCACTATCGACCTGGACCTGCTGATCTATAATAATCAGGCGATAGAGACCCCCGATTTGATAGTGCCCCATCCGCGTTTACAGGAAAGAGTCTTTGTGCTGGTGCCCATGGCGGAAGTCGCACCCTCCTTATATCACCCCACGCTGCACAAATCCATGCGGCAATTGTTGTCCGAATTGAACTCTTCAAGCAGGGTCAATAAATGCCCGGACCTGACAATCGATTTATAGAAAAGCTGAGATGTATTTTTTATCGGTAGAGAAGAGTTTCGATGCAGCCCATTACCTGAGGGGATATAAAGGTAAATGCGAAAAACTGCACGGCCACAGGTTTAAGGTGGTGGTACGCCTGAAGGCGTCCAGGTTGAACAAAATCGGGCTGGCCTACGATTTCACGGACCTGAAAAGGCAACTGGGCGAGGTGCTGGCCAAATACGATCACGGCTGTCTGAACGAGGTCGAGCCCTTCGACAAGATCAATCCGTCTTCTGAAAACCTGGCTAAAACAATATTCGCTCAGCTTAAGCCGCTTTTTACGGGCGATACCGGCATTGGAAGCGTAGAGGTCTGGGAGTCCCCGGAATCCTGCGCAGTCTATAAGCCGGGCCGGACCGGCTAGCTGTGTATGTCGGGCGGCAGCAGGTTGGGTATGCCGTCCTTGATGGGGTAGGGATGGTTGCATTTATGGCAGATGAGCGTGCCAGAGGTTATCTCGCGTTCGTTGCGCTCCGTTATGACCAGCTCGAGCGAGCCCTTGCATACGGGGCACACAATTATATCCATAATTGACTCTTTCATATCATGCCATCCTGTTAAGTCGTTTCAGCCGTCAGCTTGAAGGGGCGGGCCTGAACATCATTTCCCAGATGGATATTCTAACATTTTGCGTTACGGTGCGCTCCTTGCGGACCTGGGTGGGGACTTCCCTGTATCTGGTGACGTCACGGGTCTTGGTGACCGGCTGATTTTTAGTGACCTGTGCCGGGTAGCTGATGGTCACCGTGGCCCATTGCTGGCTGGCGTTGTATCCGGGCCACATGGCCCCGTAATAGCCCCCGTACCCGGGGCCCCAGGGCGACCACGGTCCGTAAGATGGCCCGTAAGGGGGCATGTATGAAGGGCTGTAGTTATCGCCTATGATATAAGGGCTGGCCGAATAGTTGCCGGGTGGAGAGTAATAGCCGACCCCGCTGTTGGTGATATTCACGGTGACGGTGGTGTCCGGGTTGTCGGCTTTGAAGCTCTGCGACCAGTTGCCGTAGGTGACGGACTGGTTGATCACGGTCTCGGTATGCGTCTCGGTGGCCTGGTAGGGCACCATGTCCGTATATGTTTCCTGGGTGGTGTAGTTCTCGGTGACCATCTCTGTATCCCAGTAGGTCTCCTTGACCTGTGTGGGCACGGACACGATGGGCAGCGAGAATAAAATCACTATCAGGACAACAGGTATGGCCACGGCCAGTATAACCGTACGGTTTTTCAAGAAAAACGCTTTAAAATTGCTCATTTCCCGCCTCCTAGCTCGGAATAACCGGATGCAAGATTTAGTTTAATCAATAAACGTGGGGCGGGCAAACGACTTAACCCGTCATTGCGCCAGGAAACCCGTCATTGCGAGCGTAGCGAAGCAATCCTTTGTACGAAGGGGCCGAGGTCTTCGAATCGAAGGATTGCCACGTCGCCTGCGGGCTCCTCGCAATGACGTGTGAAGTGGCCGGTCATTGCGAGCGAAGCGAAGCAATCCTTTGTACGAAGGTTTCAGTCTTCGAATCGAAGGATTGCCACGTCACTTCGTTCCTCGCAATGACGTGCTTTGGGGATTGTGTGCGGCAGCGACTTAAGGCGGGAAGTGGTGAGAGGACAGCGGGATGATGGGGATATTATCCGATTTAAGAAGCGACTCTTTGTTCTTGAAGAGTGGAGAAACGGCTTTGAACTCCGGTGTCCCCGCCTTCTGCAGCAGCTGGAAGGCCACGGTCTCGGTCGTTGTGATGACGGCGCCGGCGTCCCGCATATAACCCAGGGCGTTTTTCCAGTCCTCTTTGTAGCGTGAGCACATGGCATCCCTTACGACATGGACGTGAAAGCCGTTGGCGATCATATCCAGGGCGGTCTGCAAAACGCAGACATGCGCCTCAATACCGGCGATGAAAACGTACTTCCTCTCCATGGGCTTGAAATCATTGCAGAAGGCCGGTTCGCCGCAGGCGCTGAAGATGACCTTCTCCATGGGTTTATAGAGGGGTCCCAGGTCCTTCACAATGGGATCGACCGTCGGCCCCAGGCCCTTGTGGTATTGCTCGGTGAGAAATACCGGCACTTTCAGGATGTTGCAAGTGGCAATCAACAGGCGGACGTTATTTTCCACTTTGTGAAAAACATCCTTGTCCATAGCTGCCGCCAGGTTCCTTTGAATGTCGATTATCAGAAAGAGGGAGTTGTGGGCATTGATATTGCGGCCTGTAATCATCATCGCTTCTCCCATATTTGATCCCTACAGGGAGATATTAAAAGGAATAGCCCGGGGTGTCAAAGAAACCTATTTGCCAGCATGAGTTCCTTTAAGATATTATACCTCTGGTACATATAACTACGAATGTACTAACAGGAGGACGCATAATGAAAATCGAACATGTTGAAGGTAAAAAAGCCGGGAAGCTGATGCTTTATGCGTTAAGTACGTGTATCTGGTGTAAGAAGACCAAGCAGCTATTAACAGACCTGGGAGTGGAATACGATTACACATTCGTAGACCTGATGCAGGGCCCGGAAAAAGAAGAGACCATGAAAATCGTGGAGAAATGGAACCCCGAGTGCTCGTTCCCCACTTTGGTAGTAAATGACAGTATGTGCATTGTAGGATTTAAAGAGAAAGAGATTAAAGAGGTGTTGAAGCTGTGAAAGAGGAGATTTCAGTAGCGCCGGCCGAGGTGGACGCGGCCTACGAAAAGTACAAGAAGGACGCTGAAAGCGGGGGATACCATTTAAACCCCGACCTGGACTTCACCAAGGGGCTTATCACGGGCCTGCTGGTCAATGAGAAGCGCTATGGTTACCAGTCCTGCCCCTGCCGGTTGGCCGCCGGGGAAAAAAGCGAAGACCTGGATATAATCTGTCCCTGCGATTACAGGGACGCGGACGTTGTGGAATACGGCGCATGTTACTGTGCTTTGTATGTTTCGCAGAAGGTGCTGGACGGGAGCCAGGAAGTAGCCTCCATACCGGAGCGGCGTCCACCCTTTGCGCAGAGAAAAAAGGCCGCAGCGGAGGCCGGACCAGCCAAAATCGGCGCCCTGCCGCTGCCGGTGTGGCGCTGCAAAGTCTGCGGCTATTTGTGTGCACGCGACGGTCCGCCCGAGATCTGCCCCATCTGCAAGGCTAAAAAAGAAAGGTTCGAGCGTTTTATCTAGCCGCGGAATATATTAATAGATCTCCGGATATCCTGCTCTCTGTTAGTGAAAATCATTAGACCTGCATATGAAAGAAGTCTGGAAACACTATAATCTTGCCCGGATATGGTGGCTAATGAGACATGGCTCCATCTATTTCCCCTTCTGGAATATGGTCTTTAAATATCCCCCGCTGCTGGCCTTCAACGCCGTCCTGATGCTGAAATCCAATCTTAGCAACTCATGTATCGTGCACACCATCGGCGACAGCCACGTGGTGCCCTTCACCTACCGCTTCCCTTACCTAATACACCATATATCCCAGGCCACGGCGCACAACCTGGGGAAGGAGAAGAGCTTCACCCGCTCCAGCGAGTATTTAAACTTGTTCCTGTCAAAGATTAATAAGAAAAGGGACGTGGTCATGCTGGTTTTCGGGGAGATCGACGCCCGGGTGCATATTTACCTGAAGTATGGCAAGAGCGGTAGGACGAGAAGCATAGATAGCCTGGTGGACGAGACGGTGGAAAAGTACGGTGAGGCCATCGGCCGGATAAAAAAAGACGGGTTTGCAGTCTGCGTCCACGGCATCCCGCCTGCGGCCAGCAAGGAATTCATCACCGCCCTGCCGTTTGCGGGCAAGCCGCGGGAGAGGAGCGAGATATCCAGGAAGTTTAACCTGAAGCTGAAAGAGCGCTGCGAGGCACTGGGGGTGCCCTACATAGATATTCAATCCATAGCCTCGGATGATAACGGCTTTATTAAGAAGTATTACCTGGCGGACGAGGTGCACTGCAACAGCCGTATAGTCCCGTTCACCAGCAGCGTCATTAAAGAAGCCTTCAAGAAGGAAAAGAGATTCCTGTAGTTCTAACCGGGTCGGGGAAAGCTATTTGACGCCGACCGGTTCGTTCAGCGGCTTGAACCGCAGGCCGTTCCATTCGTATAGCTGCCTGCCGCACTGGGTGCACGAGATAAGTGTTTTGTGGTTGCTGGCCTGGTCACGAACCCTGACCAGCTTATGACAGGAAGGGCAGTAAACCCTTTTGACTACCATTTTCATACCTTAGCCTCTCCTTAGCTTAACTAGCTATCCTATTGTAGCACTACCCGGGTTGGTGTGGATAAGAAAACGCAATTATCCCATCGATATAAATGGTTGATTGGCAATCTATCTTATTGCTTTTATAGCTTAGTCTGACCCTATCGTCCCAATATTATGGGCACTTTAGTACTATTAAATGTTCTATTATTCCTGCACTATTGGTAAGCATAAAAGCAAAAATAAGGAGGTAGTAGCATTGGCGATTAATAATGACCTTCTGGAAAAAGCCTTGCTTTATGCGGGAGGCAGGGAACAGTTTGAGCGGCTATATAAGGAGATTAAGAAAAACCACACTTATATTGATGAAAACAGGCTTGAATTATTGAAATCGTTTGATGGCAATTGGATCGCAGTTTATAATTCCGTAGTGGTAGCCAATGGCAAGGACTATGATTCTGTTGCCAAAGTATTGGCAAATAAGAAAATGCCGGCTGAGGAAACCGCAATCAGGTTCATTTCGAGTAAGAAAATAGCTACCTTATTTTAATACATGATCCAGATAGCCTGTGGTACTTGTTATCAGGGGATAATTACGTAATAAAATCCCCCGGAACTCAGCGAGGTCCGGGGGATGATTTTGTGAACCCGTCATTGCGAGGAGCCCACAGGCGGCGTGGCAATCCTTCGATTCGAAGACTGAAATCTCCGATCAAAGGATTGCTTCGCTCCGCTCGCAATGACATGTTAAAAACTAGTCTTTGATACCGGCTATATGTTTGACCAGGTTTTTCTTAGACTCGATATCGTACTGGGTCGTGATGGCGATCTGTTCCATGACTGGTGAACCGCCACCGTGGTAGCTGCCGACCTGGTGTATTCCGCCGGTGGCCGAGCAAAGCGCATCGCCGACATACATCCAGAATTTGATGGCATTTTCGGTCTTTATGGCGGGGTTGCGCATGGTGTACTTCTCCAGCAGGGCCTTGGTGTCGGGATTGAGGAAATCGGCCTCATGCGGGAAGGTTGCGGGAATGCCGCCGGAGATGTCGCAGATAATCTCTGACTCCCTGTAAACGTTTTCGCCGGTCAGGCAGCGCCCGACGTTGCAGTAAATGGAGTTAGGAATATAGCTGCCCGGTCCGTAGGGGACGAAGCCCACACCCGGCATGTAAACCTCCGGTTTACCCAGCTCAGAAGCTGTGAAGCCGGCGGCATAGCCGAGCTCGGTTACCATGATGAGCTCTGCCAGCTTTTCTCTCACATGGCTGGCCTTGTGTACGCCGTTATATTCGGCGGCCAGGGCTGCCGTGCCTACGGTGATGTCGCCGATGGCGGGCTTGCAGCCGGAGTAGCTGTGGCGATGGAAAAGTGCGAAGAGGAGTGCGCCTACGGCGCCGTGAACGGTCTCGCCGCAGAGAAAGACCCTTTCCCAGGGGATGAAGCATTTATCGAAGATGGTATATGAGTCGGTTGCGCCGGGCATGAAGCCCCTCTTGAAATGCGTGCGCTCCCTCAGGTTATGGATACTTGTAACCTGCTTTATGCCTTCATAGTCTGCCGGGACGGCGAAGGCCACCGCCCAATCATTTTCGGTGGGAAGAAGTGCGCGGGTGGGAACAACGATGATCTCGTCGGCTGTTGAAGCTTCGGAGTTGTGGACTTTGCATCCGCTGACCACAATGCCGTCGCTTTTCCTTTCAATGACATGAAGGTACAGGTCCGGGTCGATCTGTTCGCTGGGCCTCTTCATCCTGTCGCCTTTGACGTCCGTCTGTGCGCAGCATCCGACCAGGTCTTCGTTCTGGAAGTGCTCGAGCCACTTAAGGAAATTCTTGTGATACTCGGTGCTGCCTTTATTCTGCTTGTCCGCTTCGAAGGATATGGCGTTGAGCGCATTGGAGCCGTCGATGCCCATGCAGCGCTGGATGCAGCCGCCCACCTGCTGGCAGAGGGCACGCGTCATATCCTGCTTCTTATGCAGGTCTTCCTTGCTCTGATGGATGTGCGTGAAACGGTTGATGGTGTTGCCGGTAAGATGGCTCTTGGCCTGTGTAAGGTCCTTGAACCTGGGTTCCTGGGCGAAATCGTAGGTCGACCCGATGGTGTTGATGGTGTTCATTTGCAGCTCATCACACCGGTCGATAAGATGGCCGTCATAATATACGTTGCGGCGCATCTTGCTCAGGCGGTCGATGAATTGTTTCTTGGTTCCCAGGACTGATTTAGGTGTTTTTGTTGCTTTACTGTCTATTGCCATAGTTCCTCCTTATAGCAATGCTAATTATTTGCCTATTAATACCAGTGCTGCGGCAGGGCGGCATCGATCGATATTATAGCTATCATGCTGTCTGCTTCACCTGCCGCAATGGTTTATGGCCGTTGTGTTTGGGGGACTTTTTTAACTGGGACAGGATGAGGGCTGTCTGCTCCTCAGTATACTCTTGAAGTGTATAGTGCTTCTTGAGAAACCATCCGCGGTTAGCCCAGGCGTTGGCCATGACGATAATATTATGGGCCGCTATGCGGGGATCCTGTACTTGGAAAACCCCTTCGGCGATTCCGTCGGCAATGAGTTTCTCGTAATAATCGACAACGCGGCTTTCCGCCTTATAGACGATCTTTCTATCCTTTACGGGGAGCGAAAGCATTATATGGTTGACGAAGTTGTGGAAATCGCGGTAATTTTCTACGATCTCGAGGTAATTTTTAATAGAATAGCGCAGCTTCTCTTCACTGGATTTGCCCTTTTGTTCTTCGGTAAAACCGGATAGCGACTGACGGGTGAGGTCCGAAGTGAAATTGATGATAAGATAGAGTATATCTTCCTTGGAACCTATGTAATGATACAGCCCGCCGGTGCTCATGCCCAGCGCCGAGGCCAGCTCCCTGGTACTGATATTGTTATACCCCTTCTTTATGATCAGTTCAGTGGCGATCTTAACGATATGGTCTCTGCGTTCGTTAACCAGGTCGGTGTCGCTGCTGAATGTTCTTACTTTTCTCATATTACAGACCGAGCGCTCAGTCGATGGGAAAATTTTAGCATAATTACCGGCAATAACCAAATGCCCGGCAGGGCGTGTGCGGTTGACTCAAATAAACGGCTGGGTTAGGATAGCCTGTGTTTTAAATAACCCCGCATGGAGCCGGTGACTTAACATAATAAACAAGTAATTCAGGAGAGCGAAGCATGAAATTCCAGGGAGTGGACTATTACTGTATCGATGACCTGTTGAGCGCGGAAGAGAAGATGACCCGTAAGATGACCAGGGACTTCATGGAAGATGTTATCAAGCCGCTGGTGGTGGATGCCTTCCATGCCGAAGAACCGCTCGATATGAGGACGCTGGCGCCCAAAATGGGGGAACTGGGGCTTATAGGGCCGTTTATCCCCAGGGAGTACGGGGCTGCCGGGTCCAGCTATGTCACCTTCGGGCTGATCTCCCAGGAAATAGAGCGGGTGGACAGCTCCCTACGCAGCTTTGCGGCCGTTTCGGCCGGCCTGGTGATGTTCCCCATATGGCAGTATGGATCGCAGGAGCAGAAAATGAAATGGCTGCCGGCCATGGCCAAAGGGGAGAAAATAGGCTGCTTCGGGCTGACGGAGCCGAATGTGGGCTCGGATGTTTCATCGCTGGAGACCGTGGCGGCGAAAAAGGGCAATAAATGGATCATCAACGGTGCCAAGCAGTGGATTAGCGAGGCTTCCATAGCAGACGTTGCCATTGTATGGGCTAAGACCGGCCAGGGCGTCAAGGGGTTCCTGGTGGAGCGGGGCACTCCCGGATTCGAGCAAAAATTTATGAGCAAGAAGGGATCGATGCGGGCGGGGGATGTCGGCGAGCTAATCCTGAATGACGTAAGCGTCGCGGAGGACAGCATGTTGCCGAAGTCAGGGGGACTGAAATCACCCCTCTCATGTCTGAATATGGCGAGGTACGGCATATCATGGGGCGCTCTGGGGGCCGCCATGGACTGCTACGAGACGGCCTTGAATTACGCCGGCGAGAGGAAGCAGTTCCGCGCTCCGATAGCATCGTTTCAGCTGGTCCAGGAGAAGCTGGTTATGATGTTGATCGAGATTACCAAGGGGCAGTTGCTCTCTTATCAGCTGGGCAGGCTAATGGATGCCGGAAAGGCCAAGCCTACCCAGATATCCATGGCCAAGAAGAACAATGTTGGGGTGGCGCGCATGTGTGCCCGGACGGCACGAGAGCTGCTGGGGGCCAACGGCGTTTCCCTCGAGTATTCGCCCATCCGGCATATGGCCAATATCGAGTCTGTCTATACTTATGAAGGGACCGATGATATCCATACGCTCATCATTGGCCAGGATATAACCGGTATCTCGGCTTTCGGCGGGGGCAGGCAGTAATACCGTGTCCGGGGTATTTCAGACAATTTGAGACAGGTTGGCTTGCCGGTTTGATAAGGTGTACCATTAATGTCGGACGGCAACAGTCGCAAGACTTTATCCGCATAATTACTTAATAAGGAAAATCACCATGACCCTTGCATTTTTTGGTTTTGCTATATTCTGCTGCGTTTTCGTTGCGGCTGTATTCGTACTGGTCTTCTGGACGATAATCAACGGCCTCCGGGATGAAGCCAAGCACCGTAAACAGGGTCCTAGTTTAGAGAAAGACAAGCCGGCCCCCGGCGACGAGGGTGACAAACCCGCCTGATCAGCAGCCACTCGAGCCGCTGATTATATTAATATCCTCGTTAGAAGTCCGATCCCCCAATCTGGCTAGACAATGACTTCCGCCTGGTTCTTCTGCTTGATGGCGGCCTGCGCAGCGATGAGCTTGGCAATGGGTACCCGGAAGGGGCTGCAACTCACGTAGTCCACGTTAATGGCGTGGAAGAAACTTATGGAGTGGGGTTCCCCGGCCTGCTCTCCGCAGACTCCGATCGGGATATCTTGTTTGGCCCTGCGGGCCCAGAAAATGGCCGTTTCCATAAGCCTGCCGACCCCTTTGATATCTATAATTTCAAAGGGATTGTTCTCCAGGATGCCGATTTCAAGATAGGTGGAGAGGAATTTCTTCTCGGCGTCCTCCCGGCTGAAAGAGTATACCGCCTGCGTCAGGTCGTTGGTGCCGAAGGATAGAAAGTCCGCCACCTCGGCCAGCCGGCCGGCCCTCATGCAGGCACGCACGGTCTCCATCATAGTCCCCACCTTGAGAGTGGAGCCTTCGGTGCAGCTCTTCTTGATCATTATCAGCTCTTGTGAGGTAATGACCTGGGGGATCATTATGGATACGTCCGCCGGCACTTCCTTCTTGGCGGCCTCTATGGCCTGGACCTGCATTAAATAAATTTCCGGGTTGGTGACGGCCACGCGCACACCCCTGTGCCCAAGCATGGGATTTATCTCCTTGAGCTCCGCGATGCGCAGCCTGGTCTTTTCATCGGTTGCTTCCTTTTCAGAGGGGAGGAACTCATGGAGGGGCAGGTCGAGCAGCCTGATGATAATCGGCAGGCCTTTCAGCTCTTTGAACAGGGCGATGAAATCTTCCTTTTGAAGCTTGCTCAGGTGTTTGAGAGCCGCCGATTTCTGGGCTGGGGTCGCAGCCAGGATATATTCCCGGATGGCTGAGAGGCGCTCGGGTCCACTGAACTGGCGTTCTGTGCGGCAAAGGCCTATGCCTTCGGCGCCCAACTTGATGGCCTGGGCCACCATCTCGGGGATGTCGGCATTGGCCCTGACTCCCAGCCGCTTGGCGCCGTCCAGCCAGGTGAGCAGTTCCTCGAATTCCTTGATCATGGTACCCTCTTCCATGGGAAGCACGCCCAGGTATACCATGCCGCTGGTGCCGTCGATGGTGATGGTGTCGCCCTCATATATAGTCTGCCCCTTGCAGGTGAACAGCTTCTTTGCCAGATCGATCAGGATATCTTCGGCGCCGCAGACGCACGGTTTGCCCATAGCCCTGGTCACGATGGCAGCATGTGACGTCAGGCCGCCCCTCGAAGTGAGTACGCCGTCGGCCGCGGCGATGCCCTGGATATCGTCGGGGCTGGTCTCAGGCCTGACAAGGATGGAGGGGATGCTTTTCTTGGCCTGTGTCATGGCATCATCCACGGTAAACACAACCTGCCCGCTGACAGCCCCGGGTGCAGCCGCCAGGCCTTTGGTCAACGGCTCATGCGATTGAGTGGACTTGACATGTTTGTGCAAGAGTGCCCTCAGGTCATCGATGTTCAAACGGAGGATGGCTTCTTCCTGGGTGATGAGGCCCTGGTGCACCATATCTACCGCAGATCTAACGGCCGCCTGGCCGCTCCTCTTGGCCGACCGGGTCTGAAGGATGTAAAGCTTCCCGGACTCCACCGTGAATTCTATATCCTGCATATTGCGGAAATGCTTCTCGAGGAAACTAACTTTTTGTTCCAGCTCCTTGTATACCTCCGGCATGCTGGACTTGAGCTGGGAGATGGGGACGGGCGTTTTGGACCCGGATACGATGTCCTCCCCTTGTGCACATTCTATACATTCACCGAATAAACCGCTTTCACCGGTGCTGGGATCACGGCTGAAGACAACGCCGGTCCCGGAGCGCGAGTCCTTATTGCCGAAAACCATGGCCTGCACGACAGCCGCGGTGCCTATATCGGAGGCGATATGGTTAAGCCGGCGATATTCCACGGCGCGCATATTGTCCCATGAATCGAAGATGCGTTTTATGGCCGATCTCATTTCAGCCACACTATTAATATTAAGTACCGTGTCCATCATGCCCGGCATGGAGATCGGCGCCGACGACCGTACCGAGACCTGGAGGCCCTTGCCAAGCTTGGCATGCGCCTGTTTTTCCAGTTCTGCCAGCGCTTGAGCGATCTCTTTTTCCGCTAAACGTCCGGTTTTTTTGTACTCGTTATACCCCTGAACGGAAACTACAAACCCGGGTGGGACCGGCAAACCCAGCCTTGTCATGATCACGAGGTTAGCCCCTTTGTTGCCCAATGCCGCCTTATCTTCACAGTCACCGCGAAACGAGTAAATATAATCCATGAGAAGTCCTCCTCAATTTACATTATATAGGAAAGGCGTATAAATAAAAGGCCTTTTCAGCGCAAAATTGTGAGCTTAAGATACTAAATTTGGCGTAACCTGTTTATAACTTTGGCTGTCCGTGGTATGCTCATAATAATATGAAAAACATAAACTGGTTTAAGCTGGGAGTAATTTTTGTCCTTTTTGTGATTTTCAGCGTAGCCGTAGCGTACGGGACGCAAATAGTTTTAGCCAACTTTAACCTTCCCATCCATAAATATGAGCCTGCGGCCTACCTGACGATCTTCCTGGTTGCCCTGGTGGTAAACCTGTCATTGATACCCCTGCCCTTCGCGGTCTCCCTGATGGTCGCTGCAGCCGCTATCTGGAATCCCATCCTGGTGGCTTTGGCCGGTAGCCTGGGCGCCAGCCTGGGGGAAATGAGCTATTACTACCTTGGATTCCTGAGTAAAAAAGTCGCCATACCGGATGACATCATCGGGTATAAGACGGTGAAGACGTGGGTTGATAAATACGGTATGTGGGCTATAGCTTTCCTGTCGTTCCAGCCCGTAATTCCTATAGAAATCGGCGGGCTGGTTGCCGGACTGACCAAATTTCCCCTATTCAAATTTCTCGTCGCCCTGTGGATCGGAAAATTCCCCAAATATATTATCCTGATATATCTGGGATCTGCCTTAATGCACCTGGTCCCGGTTCCCCATATCCGGTACTAGTCGATGGATACCGGGAGGCAAATGCATGAATATTGGTAGCCTGCTGGACGATAATATACAACGATTCGGCGAATATGATTTTGTTTGTTACGAGGGCAAATGGCATTCCAATGTTGCAATAAATCTCGCCGCCAACCGTTTGGCGAATGCCCTGAAAAACCTGGGAATAGCTAAAGGGGACAGGGTCGGCGTTCAACTGTTAAATTGTCCTCAGCTCATCCAATCTTTTTTCGCAATTTTCAAAATCGGCGCTATCCTGGTCCCGGTCAACCCGTCTTTGCGCTCACAGGAGCTGGCTTATCTTTATCAGGATGCAGGCATAGCAGCCCTGATCACCAGCGCGGAGTTCATGGATAAGGTCAGGGAAGCCCGGCGCAATGCTCCTGAACTAAAACATGTAATCACAATCGAAAAGGAAATCCCGGAAGATGCCCTATCCTATGATATGATCGCTGAGAGGGAGCCGGGTGAGATTGCACTGACAGAAACAGACAACGACGATGTGGCTGTCATTATCTATACGGCCGGCACAACAGGCAATCCCAAAGGGGTGATGCTGACGCACTATAACTGGTTTACGCATATCACCGGGTATTTTGAACTGGTCTTGCTGGATAGGAGGGGTATCGAGGTAAAAGGCAGAGGGGCGACGGTGTTTGGCGTGGCCCGCAACCGGGTATCGCTGGTTACGCTGCCCCTCTACCACGGGTACGGGGTCTTCGCTATGAACCTCGAGTTCCTTACCGGCGGACGGATGGTACTGCTCTCACGCTGGGATACCGAGGAAGCAATGAAATGCATTGAGCAATACAGGATCACCGAATTCCGCGGTGTTCCGACCATGTATATCCAGTTGCTTAACCATCCCAACGCTGATAAATACGATTTGAGCTCCCTGCAAGTGTGTATCTGCGGCTCCGCGCCGATGCCTCTGGAGGTCGCCCGCCAGTGGAAAGCGAAGTACGGTATCGACATATGGGAGGGCTACGGGTTGAGCGAGGCCACGACCGTCAACTGCGGCAACATAGCTGCCGGGAAGGAGCCCAGGTACGGCTCAATCGGCAAGTGCTATCAAAAATGTAACACCATAGCAATATTCGGCCCGGACGACTGTGAGCTCCCGGCCGGTGAGACAGGTGAGATAGTTATCAAAGGCCCATGCGTTATGAAAGGCTACTGGAATAAACCCCGGGAGACCGCTGAGGCCATAAGAAATGGGTGGCTTCATACTGGGGATGTCGGCCACAAGGATGAAGACGGTTACATTTATATTACTGACCGCAAGAAAGATCTCATCATCCGCGGTGGAGAAAACGTCTATCCCAAGGAAGTGGAGAATGTCCTTCACAGGCACCCGCAGGTGCTGGAATGCGGTGTTGTCGGCATCCCCGACAGCACCTACGGTGAAGAGGTCATGGCTTTTATAGTACTGAAGACCGCAGGCTCAGCCACCGAGGAAGAGCTGATAGATTTTTGCCGGAAGCAGTTGCCGGCTTTTAAAAGGCCCAAGACCATCCAGTTTATGGATTCGCTGCCCAAGAGCTCAGTAGGCAAAATTTTGAGGAGGGAGTTGCGCATCAATAAAAGTAGCTGAATACAGCGGTCTGAACTTAACCCGGGGTTATAATTGGCCGGTAAATACCGGATGAAACTTGCAGAAAACGGCGGATTATCCTATTATCGTTTAAGAGCGGGATATTAGATATGAATTGCCGCGAGATAAATGAGCATGGTAAATCGGGGACTTATATTGCGAATTGTTTCGCGAAAAAAATCCTTTCTGTTTTTTACGTACTGATCGCATGTATTATTTTTATTTCCATGTTTGCCTGTGCAAATGCCAAAAAGAATTCAGGCACACCTTCTACCGGTTCCGCATCAAACCAGCAGCAGGCAAATAGTTCATCTCAAAATAACCCAGCGGCGGGCTCAAATGTAAATTCCAACACGCAAGCTCAAACCACACCCAACACGCAGCCTGCTTCGCCGACGGTTACTACTCCAACGCCGCCAGCCCCGACCGCCCCGGTTCAGCAGCCAAC
>JBEKVW010000039.1:0-19663 GCA_049513695.1 Dehalococcoidia bacterium
CTTTAATTCGTCTAATTTTTGGTTGAGGCTGTCGACTGCTTCGGAGGATAGAACCACGGGACGCATATTAGAGCGGATGTCAGGGGTCAGCAATGCCAGCACATAGCCGATCATTACGGCTATAATGGCTAGCACCGCCAGGGCGCCCATAACTATTAAAAATCCCTGAAGGATTTTCATCGATTCTCCTCCTTAACTATGGCTGTGATTATTCAAGGTAGTCTTTGAGCTTGCGGCTCCGGCTGGGATGGCGCAATTTACGAAGGGCCTTGGCTTCTATCTGCCTGATCCTCTCGCGAGTGACGTTAAATTCTTTGCCGACCTCTTCCAGTGTCCTGGCCCTGCCATCCTCCAGGCCGAATCTTAAAAGCAGCACCTTTCTCTCGCGCTCCGTCAATTCACCTAGCACTTTGTCAAGTTGTGCTTTCAACAGTTCACGGGATGCTGCATCGGCCGGTGGGAGGTTTGACCTGTCCTCGATAAAATCACCGAGGTGGCTGTCCTCTTCTTCGCCGATGGGCATTTCGAGTGAAATAGGTACCTGCGATAACTTCATTATTTCCCTGACTTTTTCAGCGGATATCTCCATACCCTGCCCGATTTCCTCGCAACTGGGCTCACGTCCGAACTCCTGCGACAGCTTGCGATTGACCTTAAGCAGCCTGTTAATGGTCTCCACCATGTGAACGGGTATGCGGATGGTCCTGGCCTGGTCGGCAATGGCCCGGGTTATGGCTTGCCTGATCCACCATGTAGCATAGGTGCTGAATTTATAGCCCTTACGATATTCGAATTTTTCAACGGCGCGGACCAGGCCGATGTTGCCTTCCTGAATCAAGTCCAAAAGGGGCATACCGTGCCCCACATATTTCTTGGCAACGCTCACGACCAACCTCAAGTTGGATACCGTCAATTGTTTGCTGGCCTCTTTGCCATCCCGGTCGATATGTTCAAATTTATGCTGAAATGGACGGCTTTTATCTTCTATCTTATTGATAAGCTTGGTATCACCATTCTTGCTCACTAACTGCTTGACTTTCTCCCACGACTGGTTGCCATCCAGGATTGAAAAGATTTCGGGATTCAGCATTCTGACGTAAATCGAGTAGTCCACCAGGCGCTTCTCGATTTCCGGAGGTTCCAGGCCCAGCTCCCCCGCTATCTTCACAACCAACTCGGGATTAATAAAATCATCAATCGACTGGTGGAGCTTGGTGTTCAGCAATCTTTCTTTGAAGCTGAGTTTCTTAGCTATGCTGAGGTGTTCGGATAGCTTATCGATAACTAAGTCGCATTCGGCCAGGTTGACCAATAGCTGGATAACGAAATCGGATATGGAGGGAAACCTGTTAAGGTGATTTTTAAATGAATACTTGATATTCTCGATGTATTTATAGGGCTCGATCTTGCTGGCCAGTTCACGTTCCAGCTTCGCATTTAAAAGCGGGTACTTGCCTATCTCATGCAAGTACATCCTGACCGGGTCGTCAATCGCTTCATGCTCGGCCAGCTCGACTTCAAGCTCAATGAGAGGCTTCTCCTCTTCCGCCTCCGGCTTCTCCAACCACTCCTCTTCGGCAAATTCGGGGGCTGCCTCTACTTCTGTAAAAAGAAGCTCTTTTTCCTCCTTCGGCGCAGGTTCGGTTTCAAGCTTGTCCCAGTGATCGTGATGGACTTCGAAATCGGTCTGCACGAGATCGACAGTGTCTCCGGCTGCAATTTCCGGTATGGCTGCTGCCTTTTTCTCCCCTTTGGACGGCGCCTTCGCGGTGGCCTTGACAGCGGCTTTAGCTGTGACTTTAGCAGGAGTTTTAGCTGGTGGCGTTTTTTTCTTTACAACAGGTTTAGTCGTCTTGGACATTTAGACTCCCTTTGTGCGGCTAAAAAAGCGGCGTCTTTTTCTAAAAGTATCATTCAGTTGCTGGCTTCCGTTAATTCCTAGTTCCTTGAGCTTAGCCAGCTCACCCTCAGAATCGCCCTTCTCTTTTTCCTCAATCAGGATCAGCTTTTTTTTGATCTCCAGGTTTTTAACGTGTCTTTCTTGCAGACGGTTGATACAGTCGTACAGCGCGTATTCCCTTTCCCTCTTACTCTGGCTTAACGATGGAGGCAATTGCCTTCCGAACGCCAGAAAGTGGTCAAAATAATCATGTATAGCCGGGTCGAGACTGCCGGCTATCGAATCTGCATCGGCGTTTTCCTGCCACTTAAATAATATATCCTTATTGTCCTCATGTTCAAAATATTCAGTCGATAGCTTCATTCCGGCAGGCTTTAGATCGGGAAACTGCAGCAATAAGGCCAGGCAATACTCCTCAATGGGCCTTGAAGATTCCGCGTGTGCCTCATAGATTCTAACAACCTTGTTTTTCCCAGATGTTTTACCCTTTTTCTCCAGATTTAGCAAGTTGTTAAAGTCTTCATGCATGCGTTTATAGTCCATTTTTAACAGTGTTGCAATTTTCTGGATGTAATGTGCACGTCGAGCAGGAACATCTATAGGGGCCAGGATCGGCAGAAACTTGGAAACAAAGGCGGATTTGTCTCCGGGACTATTCTGGTCTACGTTAGCAAGTTCCTTTTTCAATGTAAAATCAATAATCGGCTGTGATTCTTGGAGCAGTTTGCCCCATTGTTCTGGCGATTTCCTGATGATCTCGTCTGGATCTTTGCCGCCCTTGATCTCCACCACCTGGACTTCGTATTTCACCAGCTCATCATATGTCTTCCGATCTGTCCAGGGCATCCAGTAGTCCCGGGGTATCTGTTCGTTGATGGTAATAATGCTCCTGGTGGTAGCCTCCAGGCCGGCTAAATCGGCATCCAGTGCCACAATTATGTTCTTGGAGAACCTGCGTAAAATGGATATCTGTTTTTCCGTGATGGCCGTCCCCATGCAGGCCACGGTATTTTCATAGCCGAACTGATGAGCGGCGATGACATCCATGTAGCCTTCCGTGATCACGGCTGCATCCTTCTGCCGTATGGCCGCCTGCGCACGGTCGATCGCATATACAACGCTGCTCTTATTGAAAATCAGCGTCTCAGGGGAGTTTAAATATTTAGGCAGGGAGTCATCGAGCGCTCGAGCCCCGAACCCTATGACGCGGCTTTTGATATCGCGCAGGGGAAAGATAAGGCGGTTCCTGAACCTGTCATAGTGGCCCCCGCTGTCACGCGCCGCTACCAGCCCCACGGCCAGCATGTCCTCATCCAGGTAGCCGGATTTGGCCAGATGGGAACTAAGATCGTCCCATTTATTGGGCGCGAAACCAAGCTGGAAATCGTCGATTACCTTGGATGACAGGCCGCGTTTTTCCGCATAGTTCCTGGCCTTTTCAGCCTCACCCGAATGCAATAGCAGGTAGTGGAAGTATTCGGCCGCTACCTCATTGATTTTATACAGTCGGTCCAGCCTATCCTGCTCTTCCTTGTTGCTCTTCTCGGACTTATATGAAAGGGTTACATTGGCTTTTTCCGCCAGTAAGCGCAGGGCCTGCCCGAAATCCAGCCCCTCCTTCTTCATGATGAAGGTAAAGATATCGCCGCCCGTGCCGCAGGCGCCGAAACAATGCCAGCTCTGCCTTTCGGGAAATACGAAAAACGAAGCTGTTTTTTCGGTGTGGAACGGGCAATTGGCCTTGAAATTTTTTCCCGACGGATGCAACTGCACATACGGGGTCAAAACATCTACGATGTCCAGCTTCTGCTTAACTTCGTCGACTACATTCATCTCTTAACCTTCATATATAGCTCAGGCAACGGGCGCTGCCTGTAGCTCCTCTGCCTTGAGTATCGCATAATGGTCGGTCATCCCGGCGATATAATCGGCAACCCGCTGGGCCGCATTGTCGGCCTTCTTTAAATTATACTCGGTAGCAAGCTTTTCGGGGTTTTCAATGAAATAGTTAAACAGGAAAAATATTATCTGGCGTGCCTTACGGACTTCCTCGGTTTCAAGGCTGGTATTATAAACCCTTAAAAACAAAAAATCACGCAGTTCGTCGGCGGCACGGCGTATTTTATCACTCATGCCGATAACCAGCAGCTCCCGGTTCATATTGGCGGCCGAAAACCTCACAATATCCGTCACCAGCCTGTTGATACGTTTAGAGTTGGTATCCCCCAGTACTTTTGAGGTGGAAGACGGCAGGTCCGCAGGCGATATAATGCCTGCCCGCATGGCGTCCTCGACATCATGATTGATATAGGCTACCAGGTCGGCTATCTTCACCACCTGCCCCTCGAGGGTCATAAGGTTGTTCCATCCTTCCTCCATTATCTCGAGATTACCCTTAGAATGGTTGAGTATCCCGTCCCGCACCTCATAGGTCAGGTTAAGCCCCTTACCCTTATTCTCAATATAGTCCACCACCCTCAGGCTCTGCTCGTTGTGCCTGAAACCGCCGGGAAGCAGCTCGTTCAGCGCCTGTTCACCCATGTGTCCGAAGGGGGTATGGCCGAGATCGTGACCCAGTGCTATGGCCTCAGCCAGGTCTTCATTAAGGTTGAGGGCGCGGGCAATCGTCCTGGCTATTTGCGATACTTCGAGGGTATGCGTCAGGCGTGTCACATAATGGTCTCCCAGTGGTGCAATGAATACCTGGGTCTTATGTTTCAGGCGGCGGAAGGCGTTGGAAAATATGATGCGGTCACGGTCACGCTGAAAAGACGTCCTCATAGGGCAGGGCTCTTCCTCTTTCATCCTGCCGCGGCTGTCGGCGCTGCGTGCTGCATAAGGAGATAAGCGCTCTTCAGCCCTTTCCAATCGCTGCCGGATATTAAGCTCAGACATAAGAAAACGTTGTTATAAAATTATAGTACATTATTGATGTCAGGACGCCATTTAAGCCTGCAACCCCCATGCCTGCCGCCTTTTAATTGTGGATGCCGTGTATGTAGAGGGCCCTAAAAGCTGTAAATACGGAGGGCTAGACGTTGAACAGGAAATGCGCGATATCGCCGTCCTGCACGATGTAAGACTTGCCCTCCAGCCTCAACAGGCCGTGCTTGCGGGCCTCGGCCATATTACCGCTTTTCACGAAATCATTATAGCTAACGACCTCGGCGCGGATGAATCCCTTCTCTATATCCGTGTGGATCTTGCCGGCCGCTTTGACGGCGGGCGTATCGCGATGAATGGTCCATGCCTTCACCTCGTCCTCTCCCACCGTGAAGAAAGATATTAAACCCAGCAGTGAATAAGAATGCTTGATAACGGCATCGAAAGCCGTCTCCTTCAGACCGATATCCTTGCGGAATTCCTCCGCCTCGTTTTCGCTGAGCTGCACCAGTTCCATCTCGAGTTGACCGCACATCGAAATGAGGTCCATCTGAGGGCGCATGCAGGCCTTCTTCAGGTCCTCCATAGTCTTGTCGTAAATGGGAAGCTGTTTTTCGCCGATATTGATGACGATCAGCATGGGCTTGGCAGTCAGGAACTGATAGTTATTGAGCGAACGAAGCTCATCTGTGCTGAGCTTCTGAAGCTTGATAGGCACATTCTGCTCCAAAGACTTCTTGATGCGCAGCATCAACTCCTGCTCTTTCAAGGCTGAGTCGCGTTCGGCCGATTTGCCCATCTTGAGGGCGGACTCCAGGCGGCCGAGGCGTTTCTCAATGATCAGCAGGTCGGAGAAGATCAGCTCCATATCCAGCGTCTCGATATCGCGCAGGGGATCGACTTTACCCTCGATATGGGGGATATTTTCATCCTCGAAGGCCCTGACTACCTGCAGGATGGCGTCTGCGGTGCTGAGGGTGTTGAGGAACTGGCCGCTTACGCCCTGATCCTTGCCGAAGCCTTTGGGCAATCCCCCGATATCGATATACTTGATCTCGGCGGGGGTGGTCTTCTTGGGGTGATAGATGTTGCTGAGCTTCTGCAGCCTTTCATCGGGAACCCTGGCTATGGCCGGGTTGGTAGTCAGGCCACCGCCCGAGTGCGGCTTATTTTCCGCCGTGAACTTGGTGAGAGCGTTGAAGACACTCGTTTTCCCGCTTCCGGGCAGACCTATAATGCTTATTTCCATCGTATGGCCTCGCTAACCTAAAAACTATATGCCAGCCCCAATGAAAATGCAATAGCGATGAGGTTGTTGCAGGTTTATTCCTGTGATATAATCAGTAGAATTTCGCAATCTGGAGGATTAATTGTGCCCAGTTACGAACTGGTTTTCATTTTAAACCCAACACTAACTGAAGACGATTTTTCCCGTTTGATGGGAAAAGTCAACGATCTTATTACCAAACTTGGCGGGACGGTTTCCGAGACTACTCCCTGGGGCAAGCGCAGGCTTGCGTATCCGATTAAGAAGCAGTCGGAAGGGAACTATGTACTAGAGAAAGTTCAGATCAAGCAGACAGCCCTCAAAGAGCTGGATGCCGGCCTGAAGCTCACAGATGACGTTTTAAGGTATTTGTTCATACGCGAAAAGAGTTAATTTCCGGGAGGGGTTGATGGCGAGTTTGAATAAGATTCTGTTAATCGGCAATGTCGGCGGCGATCCCGAGATGAGGTTCACACCCAGCGGTGTGCCCGTGACGACCTTTACGATGGCGACCAACCGGAATACGCCCCAGGCGGACGGCTCGGTAAAAAAGGAGACCGAATGGTTCCGCATCAGCGCCTGGAGAAAGCAGGCTGAGGCCTGCAATCAGTTTTTAACTAAGGGGAAGCTGGTTTACGTCGAGGGAACCTTGCGGACCCGTACATGGGACGGCAAGGACGGGCAGAAGCACCTAAGCCTCGAAGTTACGGCTGACAGGGTGATATTCCTAGACCGGCAGGGCGCAGCGCCATTACCACCCGAAGAGGTTCCGGCAGAAGAAGGGGATATTGAACCCGATGACATCCCCTTTTAAATCCTTAATATGAAGGAGGACTACTAATAAACCTATGGAAACCAATACCGGCCCAGTCAAAAGGGAGAGGGGACGCAAATTCATAGTTAAACCCAAGGTTTGCATGTTTTGCGTTGATAAAACGCCCATAGACTATAAGAACATAACCCTTGTGCAGCGCTTCGTTTCCGACCGAGGGAAGATCGTGCCGCGCAGGCGCACAGGCGTGTGTGCTAAACACCAACGCAGCTTGTCTCAGGCCATTAAACGGGCCAGGTATCTGGCCATGCTGCCCGCTTCTCCCAACCACGTTTATAATATAAGCGGGGGCGGCGAAAGAAAAGCATAATCTAATCTGGAGAATTAAATTGCCCAAGAGGACATATCAACCGAAAAAAAGAGGAAGAATAAGAAAGCACGGTTTCCGTGCCAGGATGTCAACGCGCGGCGGCCGTGATGTGTTAAAAGCACGGCGCGCCCGGGGACGCTGGAAGCTCACTCAGGTATAGCAATATATGGCCAAGAGATTGGCTTTAACCAGGAGAGCACAATATTTAGCAGTTTATGAATCGGGCAGGGCATTTGCTGAGAATCTGCTGGTAATCAAAATACTCTCTAACGGCCTGGATACCAGTAGAGTAGGTTTCTCAGTTACCAAGGACATCGGCAAAGCGACTGTCAGGAACCATGTGAAACGACTGCTGAAGGAGAATGTGCGGCTACTGGGAATTAAAGACGGGTGGGATATGGTATTTATAGCGCGCCGCGGTATAGTTGATGCCGATTACCATAAATTGCAGGCTATTTTAATTAAGTTGCTGCGCCGCGCAGATTTGTTGATAAACGATGTTAAAACAGATAGCCTTGAAATCAATTAAGGTCTACCAGGGAACCATATCCCGGGTTACACCGCCGGCTTGCCGGTTCACCCCCACCTGCTCTCAGTACGGCTATGAGGCCGTCCAGAAATACGGCCTGCTGAAGGGCGGATGGATGACGTTTTTGAGGATATGCCGTTGCAACCCCTGGACTACCTGCAGGTACGATCCCGTGCCGTGAGTGATAATATCCAGTAAAAAATCAGGATAGTTGATGATCAAAACAAAAAAATACGTAAACATTATATTAATACTGACCATACTATTGCTGGTGTTTGTCGCCGGCTGTTCAGTAACCGGGGGAGGAGGCTGTTCCGGCACCCAGGCACAGGGATGGTCCGGGTTTACAGTTTACAAACAGGATCTCTGTTTCGGTTCGATGGAAGGCAAAGTCATTGCGATTGACCCACAGGCCCGTACAGATAACAAAACCTTCCCCGCCGACACCGAATGGGTCTATCAAATCAAGACCAGTTCACCTGGCGCCGCCTGCGGCCCCATGTGCTCGCCGTCTTCTTCGGCAGCCGGGGTGGGCATTTATGACACCCCCATTTCAGTTGATGACCTGATATATGTCGGCAGCTACAGCGGCAAAATCTACGCCATCAATGCCGTTAAGGGTATGATCAGGTGGGTCTATCCCAGGGAAGGGCTCGATACTATCGGCGCCATAGTCGGCAATATGGTCACAGACGGCAAGAGCCTGTATTTCGGCAGCTCGGATTCTAAGATATACTCCCTGGATGCAGTTACCGGCGACTTTAACTGGGATTTCCAGACATCCAGCAAGATCTGGACCGGCCCGGCTATCGATAACGGTGTCATTTACGCGGGAAACTATGGCGGAGATATATACGCTATATCGGCAGACACAGGCAAGCAGATATGGAGCATCAAGATCCCCTCTGCATTATCCTCGCCGATCACGGTTTCGGGCGATACGATCTACTTCGGCACCTTCGACCGCTATCTATATGCCCTGGACAAAGCCACAGGGCAGGAGAAGTGGAAGATTACAGGCGGCAACTGGTTCTGGGCGCAGCCCCTGATAGCGGGCGGCAAGATTTATGCCCCCTGCCTGGACCAGAAATTGTATACGCTCGACCCGGCCAGCGGACAGGAACTCTGGGAGTTTACGGCCGATGCCCCCATCGTCGCACCGGCGGCTATTTCGGGAAACAACCTGTATATGATAAGCGACAAGGGCACATTATATAAGCTCGACGCCGGCAGCGGAGCGCTCGTAAACACGAATTCGGTGGAATTCACTGTTTACAGTCCCATCTATGCCAGCGGCGACATGGTCTACGTTTACGCCAGGGACCATAACGTTTATGCCGTGGATACGGCCCAGAGCACTATTGTGTGGAAATTCTCATCGTATTTAAAATAGGTCAAATGAATGGTTGATATTTGGAATATAGTAATACTTAATCCCATGCTGAACGGGCTTATCGCCCTGTCAGAGGTATGTTTCAAGAACTTCGGCCTGGCCATTATCGTGCTGACCATAGCTGTCAGGCTGGTTTTAACGCCGCTCACAGTCCGGCAGACGCAGTCGACCAAGGCCATGCAACTTCTGCAGCCCAAGCTTCAGGAAATACAGAAGAAGTACGCCCGGGACCAGCAGAAAATGCAGCAGGAGGTAATGAAGCTTTATAAGGAGGCCGGAATCAATCCGCTGGGATGCATATGGCCGATGCTGATACAAATGCCTATCTGGATCGCACTGTACCAGTCCATCATGCAGGCCCTGGCCGCCACGCCGGAAAACCTGCTGATGCTTTCACAGCACCTCTATGCCTGGGATATGGTCGGGAATGCCATACCATTGAACGAGGAATTTTTGGGACTGCGCCTTTCACAGCCCGACCCTACGTTGATATTTGCCATACTGGTAGGTGTGACCATGTGGGTACAGCAGAAGATGGTGACACCTCCCCCCACCGACGCCCAGCAGCAGCAGATGTCCAGCATGACAACCTTGATGATGCCGCTGATGTTTTCATTTTTCACTCTATCGTTCCCCAGCGGACTGGCCCTCTACTGGGTCGTATCGAATATCATCGGCATAGGAATCCAGTATATAGTTGGTGGAGGCTGGGGCTACTTCACACTACCGTTTTTGAAACCCAGGGGTGCTGCTCCTGGGACTAAATCAAGCCAGGATGTAAAGGCCCTGAAATCAGGTAATGAAAAGAAGAAGGGATGAAATTGAGAGAACTGGAAATAAGCGCGAAAACGGTTGACGAGGCGACAAAAGTTGCGCTTGCACAGCTCGGAGTGTCCAGAGAAGACGTCGAAATTGAGGTAATCAAAAAGGGCAAGTCCGGTGTGCTGGGAGTAGGCGCTGAGGATGCCAAGATCAGGGTCATATTGCTCGATGACGAGGACCAACCGGGCCAGTTGGACGATGTGGCCGAGATGGCACGCAAAGTGCTGAGCGACATCTTGAAAGCCATGGGCATTACCGCCGAAATAGATGTAACTCCATCGCCGGACGAGAATACGCCTTTGACTTTAAATATAGAGGGGGATGATCTGGGGGTATTGATAGGCCGGCGGGGACAGGCCCTCGCCTCGCTGCAATACCTGGTCAGATTAATTGTGGCGGAGAAGTCTAAAAAATGGATCTCCATCAATGTCGATGTCGACTGGTATAAGAAACGCCATTACGATACCTTGAAAAAGCTGGCCCAGCGGCTGGCCGAGCAGGTCGCACACAGAAAGCGCGCCATAACCATGGAGCCCATGCAGCCTGATGAAAGGCGCATAATTCATATAACGCTTGCCAACCATCCTGATGTGATGACTCAAAGTACCGGGGAGGGGGACGGACGCCGGGTAGTAATCCAAATGAGGAAGCGTTAGCCATGTTCCAGCCCGTCAACAGCAAAATAAGCTTCCCCGAACTGGAAAAGAAAATACTCGAAATCTGGCGCAAGGGCCGCATTTTCGAGAAAAGCATAGAGGCCCGCAACAAATCTCCCAAGTACATATTTTACGAAGGTCCACCCACCGCCAACGGCAGCCCCGGCATACATCACGTGCTCTCAAGGGTCTTCAAGGACGTTATCCCCAGATATAAGACCATGAAGGGATACTGCGTTCCCAGGAAGGCCGGATGGGATACGCACGGCCTCCCGGTCGAGCTGGAAGTCGAGAAGATGCTGGGCTTCACCGGCAAATCTCAGATAGAGGAATACGGCATCGCAAAGTTCAACGCCCTGTGTCGCGAGAGCGTCTTTAAATACGTCAAGCAGTGGGACTCGCTGACGGAGAGGATCGGGTTCTGGCTGGATATGGACCATCCCTACGTGACCCTGGATAATTCCTATATCGAGTCTTGCTGGTGGGCCATCAAGCAGCTCTGGGAAAAGGGGCTTATCTATCAGGGCTATAAGGTTACCCCCCACTGCCCAAGGTGCGGCACCTCCCTCAGCTCCCACGAGGTGGCGCTGGGATATAAGGACGATACGGTGGATCCGTCCATCTATATTAAGTTCCGCATATCCAAGCTGCCGGCGGGCCTACACAACGACAGCAAGGATAAGTTCTCTTTACATAAAGCGGTGGCCGCCGGCAAGGCATATTTCCTGGCCTGGACCACCACTCCCTGGACGCTGCCCGGCAATACTTCGCTGGCCCTGGCTGCCGACGCCGATTACGCCGTGATTGAATATGAGGGCGATTATCTGATATTTGCACAGGCCCTCATGGAACAGGCGGGACTGGGCGACCGCTCTGTCCTGAAAACATACAGGGGCAGCCAGCTGGCCGGATCGCTCTACGTGCCCTTATATAACCCGCATGAATTTAACGTGGAGAGGAAAAGGGCCAGACCGGGCCTGCAGGGACAATTCGATGTCCAGCCGACCGATCCCAACCTAACTTACAGGGTCATTAACGCCGACTTCGTTTCCATGGAAGACGGCACCGGCATCGTCCATATCGCTCCCGCCTTCGGCGAGGTCGACTTCCAGGCCGGACTCGATGAAAACCTCGACTTCGTACAGCAGGTGGACCTGGCAGGCAATATAACCGGCACATACTCGTTCGAAGGCAAATTCGTGAAGGATGCCGATCCCGAAGTCCTCAAGGACCTGGCCGCCAGAGGGCTGCTGTATAAGTCCGGCAAGATCACGCACACATATCCCTTCTGCTGGCGCTGCGACGCCCCGCTGGTCTACTATGCCAAGAAGACCTGGTATATCCGGACGTCCGCCAAAAAGGACGATATGATAGCAGGCAATGAGCAGATTAACTGGTTCCCCGAGCATATCAAGGAGGGACGCTTCGGAGACTGGCTCAAGAACAACGTTGACTGGGCCTTCTCACGGGAGCGCTACTGGGGGACGCCGCTCAATATATGGACCTGCGACAAATGCGGCCACCTGGAATGCCTGGGAGGCCGTGATGAGATCAAAGCCAAACCCGGCATCAAGGGCTTTTCGGACGACCTGGACCTGCACAGGCCCTCCGTAGACGGTCTGAGCTATAACTGTCCCAAATGCGATGGACGCATGAACAGGCTGAGTGAGGTTATAGATTGCTGGTTCGATTCGGGCTCCATGCCCTTTGCACAGTGGCACTATCCCTTCGAAAACCAGGCCAGGTTCAAGGAAAGCTTCCCGGCCGACTATATATCCGAGGCAGTCGACCAGACGCGAGGCTGGTTCTACAGCCTGCATGCCATTTCCACCCTCCTCTTCGACCAGCCGTGCTATAAAAACGTAATCTGCCTGGGGCACATACTGGACGCCCAGGGTGAGAAGATGAGCAAGACCCGCGGCAACGTCGTAGACCCCTGGACGGTGCTCGACTCGTCCGGCGCCGACGCCCTGCGCTGGTACATGCTGACGGTCACTACACCGGGGAATGTGCGGCGCATGTCCCCCGACATGGTGGTCGAGGTCATGCGCAATTTCATGCTGACTCTCTGGAACACCTATTCCTTCTTTGTCATCTATGCCAATATCGATAATTTCGTGCCTGATAACAAACCCATCGCCGCCACGTCCGACCTGGACAAGTGGCTGATATCCAGCCTCAATAAGCTAATCAAGGATGTGGATGAGTTGCTGGAAAACTACGACCCCACAACGGCTGGCAGAAAAATAGAATCATTTGTTAACGACCTTTCCAACTGGTATGTCAGGCGCAGCCGCAGGCGTTTCTGGAAGAGCCAGAATGACGACGACAAGCTGGCGGCCTATAATACGCTCTACCGTGCGCTGGTCACCGTGTCCAAGCTGATCGCTCCCTTCACCCCCTTCATTGCTGAGGAGATGTACCAGAACCTGGTCAGGACCGTGGATAAGAAAGCCCCTGAGAGCGTCCACCTGGCCGAGTTCCCGGTGGCCGACAAAAGCCTGGTAGACCCCGATATTATTTTCGATACCGAGCTGGCTATGAAAGTCTGCAGCATGGGCCGTGCAGCGCGGTCCAAGAGCGGCGTCAAAGTACGCCAGCCTCTGCCCAGGGTCTATGTCAAAGCCAAATCCGCCAGGGAGCGTGAAGCGCTCAAACGGCTGTGCTCCCAGATCACCGACGAGCTGAACGTGAAGGCCGTCGACTTCACATCCGAGGACTTGAAGGAAGGTAAGGATCTGTCCCTCGTGACGGAAAGCGACTACCAGGTCGGCGTGGTCACCGCCCTTACGCCCGAATTGCAGGCCGAAGGCATCGCCCGCGAGGTGGTCCGGCGGCTGCAGACGATGCGCAGGTCGGCCGGACTCGAGATCGCCGACCATATAGTTACGTACTATCAAGGCGGCGAACAGCTTGCGAAAGTGATGGCCGGCTTTGCCGACTATATTCAGCAGGAGACCCTGTCAGTGGAATTGAAGGGGTCGGAGAAGGACTGGGCGAAGGCTAAGGCGGACGTTACGGTCTATCGTGAGGAATTCAAGCTGTCCGGCATTAAAGTAGAGCTGGGCATCAAGAAAACCGGCTCTTAACGCAACATCGAAAGCTTAAGGTTTATTGTGAAGGTGGTGGACTGGTGATGAGCGTGGCGGTGGTGTTAAGTGTAGCCTTTCCCCGCATATAGGTAATGTTAACAACGTCGCCTATCTTCGAGTTGCGCAGGTCATTTAATAGGCTTGGTGCGTCCGTTATATCCTGACCCTGGTATTTGGTTATCACATCCAGCTTCTTCAAGCCGGCCTTGGCTGCCGGGCTGCCGGGCTGCACGAAGGTGATCACAGCGCCCTGATTAACGCCCAGGTTGTTATAGTAAGCTACATAATCGGTCACCGTGTAAAGCTCAACGCCGAGGAACGGACGTGTAACATATCCCTGGCTGATAAGCTGCTGTAATATCGGCATAGCAGCATTCGTGCTGATGGCATAGCCCAGCCCTTCGACGCCTACCTCCGAGATTTTGGCGCTGGTTATGCCTATGACCTGTCCTTTCATGTTCAATAAAGGGCCGCCGCTGTTGCCCGGGTTGATGGCCGCCGAGGTCCCGATCAAGTCGTATAAAGACTCCTGGTCATTCATCGAGAGCGTGATCTTTGTGCCGCTTACTATACCCTCTGAAGCGCGAATGCCCTGTCCCAGAGGGTTGCCCAGCGCCACCAGCCAGTCGCCCACACGCAGCGAGGATGAGTCACCCACAGCTGCCGCCGGCAGGTTTTGCAGGTCGACCTTGACGATGGCCAGGTCGGTCAGGGGGTCGCGGAATACATTGGACGAATTGCCCTCGAAGGTCCTGCCGTCGGAGAACTGAACGGCCACCTTATTGGCGCCTTCCACTACGTGGTTGTTGGTCACGATGATACCGCTCTTATCGAGTATCCAGCCCGAGCCTGCGCCGGACTGGGTTACCTGCCTGCTGAACATATCGTTGACGACCTGCTCGGTGGTTATGGTCACGACAGAGGGGTAGGCCTGCTGTACTACGTCGGCGATGCCGGGCAATACAGGCGAGTTCTCGGATACAACGGGGGCTGTCCAGCCCGCATCGGGAGGAGTTACATTGGCGGGAACAGGCTGAGCTTGTGTCTGCGATTGCGTTTGGTCCGGAGGCTGAGTGCCCGCCTGGAATCCGTTGGACGATACTTCAAAATAGCAGGATGTGCTGACGATCAATATAAATAAAAGCAGCAGAGCTGCAATAGTTTTTTTCATGATATATAGCCTCTATTTAACGGAATTGTGCAGGATTGTAGCATAAAGCTATATGCCGGGCAAAAGGCCGGTGCCGCCGTCAAAATGAAATGTGGCGGGGGCACTGTGCCCCCGCCGGTATATATTCTGATTATTTAGCTTCTGCGTAGTCTACCTTGGGTAGCTGGGACAGCGCCTTTTTAACGCTTTCATCGGAATAGGCGTCGGCTTCCAGCTTGCCGGATAGGAACTGCTCGTAGGCGCCCAGGTCGAAATGTCCGTGGCCGCTCAGGCCCAGGACGATGACTTTCTTTTCTCCGGACTCCTTGCATTTGAGGGCTTCATCGATTACGATCTTGATGGCATGCGCCGGTTCGGGGGCCGGTATGATGCCCTCGGTTCGGGCGAACTTGATTGCGCTTTCGAAAGTGGACTTCTGGTCGACTGCAATCGCTTCGATCAATTCGAGCTTGTGCAGGTGCGAGACCAACGGCGACATGCCGTGATAGCGAAGGCCGCCTGCATGTATGGGTGACGGGATGAAGGCGTGTCCCAGTGTGAACATCTTGGCAATGGGGGCCATGCCTGCAACGTCGCCGTAGTCCCAGGTGTAGGGGCCCTTGGTCATGCTGGGGCATGCGCTGGGCTCGACGGCGATGAGCCGTATCTTCTTGCCCTTCATCTTGTCCTTTATGAACGGGACTGCCAGGCCGCCGAAGTTGCTTCCGCCGCCCACGCAGCCGATTATGATGTCCGGGTCGGCGTCGGCCATTTCAAGCTGCTTCTTGGTCTCGAGGCCGATGATGGTCTGGTGCAGTACAACATGGTTCAGCACGCTGCCCAGCGAATAGTTGGTGTCCTCGCGGCCGAAGGCGTCTTCCACCGCTTCGCTGATGGCAATGCCCAGGCTGCCGGGGGAGTTGGGATCCTGCGCCAGTATCTGTTTGCCGATATTGGTCTCGGTGCTGGGGCTGGGTATGACGGTGGCGCCCCAGGTCTCCATCATAATACGCCTGTACGGCTTCTGGTTGTAGCTGACCTTGACCATGTAGACCTTGCATTCCAGCCCTACGAGCTGGCAGGCCAGGGAAAGCGCGCTTCCCCACTGTCCGGCGCCAGTCTCGGTTGCCAGCCGCTTGATGCCGGCCTTCTTGTTGTAGTAGGCCTGGGCGATGGCGGTGTTGAGCTTGTGGCTGCCGGCCGGGCTTACGCCTTCGTATTTATAGAATATCTGGGCCGGTGTGCCCAGCGCCTTTTCCAGGCGGTAGGCGCGGATGAGAGGGGTGGGACGGTACATCTTGTAGACGTCCTGCACTTCCTCGGGGATTTCGATGGTATGCTCTTTGCTGAACTCCTGGTCGTTCAGTGCGGCCGGGAACAGTGGTGGAGGAAGGATGGTGGGCTCGTGCGTCTGCGGGTGCAGCAGTGGGGGCAGCGGTTTGGGAAGGTCGGGCAGAATGTTGTACCAGGAAGTGGGCATATCCTTTTCTGCCAGAATGAACTTGGTTAATTTCTTCGCCATTTTCTTCTCCTTTTTTAAAATAATTTATGATCGGCGTGTGTAGATAAAACTAATTAACGGCCCCGGCCGGGCCACATATAGACTCTCATCTTTACAAGACCTCCATAAAATAAATTAAGCCTCTCGCCTTAAGGGGCGAGAGGCTTTGCTTCGCGGTGCCACCCTTATTAGTCTATACCTAGACCATCTTTAGCAGGTACGGCCTTGCGGCGATACCCTGGATTGTGATCACGCTATCCCTGCGTCAAAGCCTACTCGGATAATTCCTTTCGGTTTGCGGCTCCCGGGCCCATTCGATTTCCGTTCCGGCGTCAGCTCTCACCTGGTCTGACTCTCTGTAGCCTTCGCTGCGAAATTTACTATTCCCGTTCACAGCCTTTACAATATTCAATTAGGCATAATATTAAATGAAAGGACGTCGGGCTGTCAACAAACCCTCACCCCGGCCCTCTCCCTCAGGGAGCGGGAGTAATTTTATAAGAAGGGCTAAAGCCCATCTTCAACCCCTTAACCGGACTACATTACTGCTTGAACCAGCAACACTCAAAGGTGGCCTTACCCCCTCTTCTTAAGTGCTGGACGTACGATTTGATCCTGCGGGCAGCCAGCAGGTATCAAATAGATTTGAACTCGAACTTACCGCTGTTAAAGATCTCAAGACAAGCATCCACTACATCGGGATCATATAGCCTGCCTTTATTCTTTGATATTTCCTCAAGTGCTTTCTCTATTCCCAATGCCGGCCGGTATGGGCGGTGTGAAAACATGGCTTCAGTCACGTCTGCAACTGCCAGTATTTTTGCTTCCAGGAGCATATCCTCACCTTTTAGCTTATTGGGATAGCCTGAACCATCCAACCTTTCATGGTGCTGCAAGACGGCCTCGGCGACAGGACTGGGGAAATCCATGCTTTTCACGATATCGTAGCCACACTGGGAATGGGTTTGTACTAATCTAAATTCCATATTGGTAAGTTTTCCTGGTTTGCTGAGTATATCAGAAGGAACATACATTTTACCGATATCATGAATTACTGCCGCCATTTTGAGCTGCTCAATTCGGGTATCTCCAAACTTCATTTCTCTGGCTATGGCAGTTGACAGGTCGGCTACTTTCTGCTGATGGCCTGCAGTATACGGGTCTCTCATTTCCACGATTTTGACCATGGTATTGATGGCGTCATTAAAGGTTTTCTTCAGGGATTCGATGCTTTTTGCGAGTTTTTCTTCGGATAACTTGCGCTCCGTGATATCTTTAAAAACTGCCATAATTGATTTCGGTTTGCCCTCTTCATCAAATATCATGGAAGTGCTAATCTCCACCCAAAATAGCCGTCCATCTTTTTTGTGGCTGGTGACTTCCCAATTTCTGATAATTTCCGACTTCTGAAGTTTTTCCGCGTTCTTGATTGATTCTTTGTAGTATTCGGGGGACACCATGTCCATGATGTTCTTGCCCCTTAAATCGTCTGTCAACTCAAAGCCGAATACTTCCAAGGCCTGTTTGTTATACATTATAATAGTTCCATTTATATCCATGAGTCCTATAGCGTCCGGTGAAGTCTCAATAAGGCTTCGATATAAAATCTCGCTTTCTCTAATTCTTCTCTCAGCCTCTCTGCGCTCGGTAATGTCCCTGGCCTCGGCAAGGATAGAAATCGGCTTGCCATTCTCATCCCTTATGAGACTGAAAGTACTTTCCGCCCATACGGTTGTACCGTCCTTGCGGTAATACTCCAGCTCCAATGTGAGGACAGGATTGTAGCCCGGATCAGCCTCCACCTTAGGTATCTCTTCTGAAAACACTTCTAACGCCAGTTTGAGCGACTCCGGCGTGATTTGCTTCTCCAGCGGCAGGTCCAAAACCTCCTGGGGTGTATAGCCGCGCAGCTTTTCCGCGGAGGGACTCTGGTAGGTGGGTTTAAGGTTCATATCCATCAGCCATACGGTGTCAGCCGTGTGTTCGGATAGCAGGCGGTACTGCGTCTCGCTCTCCTGCAGCGCTTCCTCCACCTGTTTGCGCTTGGTAATATCCCTTCCTTCGCCCAGGATAGATACTGCTTTACCGCTGCTGTCCCGTATGATGCTGAATTTACTCTCAGCCCATATGGTGGTACCGTCCTTGCAGTAATACTCAAGCTCCATTGTGCGCACGGGATTGTAGTCAGGGTCGGCCTTCACCTTGGGTATCTCCTCAAAAAACAATTCAGATGCTAATTTAAGCGACTCCGGCGTGAGAGTCTGCTCCAGCGGCATTGTCATTATCTCCTGGGGCGTGAGGCCGCGCAGCTTTTCCCCGGAGGGGCTATGATAAGTGACCTTAAGGTTCATATCCATTAGCCATACGGTGTCAGTCATGTGTTCGGATAGCAGGCGGTATTGTGCCTCACTGGCCTTCAGCGCATCCTCCGCCTGCCTGCGCTCAGTTATATCCCTGCCCTGCATCAATATTCCAACGGCTTTGCCCTGGCCGTCCCTGATAAACTGGATCCTGTTCTCCGTCCACAAGGTGTGCCCGTCCTTATGATAAATTTCAAGCTCCATATCCTGGTAGCGGCCAGGTTCGGCTGTGCCTGACTTCTCCCGTTCTAACTCAGCTGCGAACTGGTTTAATGCCCGCTCCAGCGATTCTTGCGTCATTTGCTTTTCCAGGGGCAAAGATTTTTGCTCTTCGCGGGTATAGCCGGTCAGCTTTTCGCAGGAAGATGATAACCATGTTATATTCAGGTTCATATCCATAATGGTTACGACGTCAGCGGTATTTTCCGCCAGCAAGCGGTAGTTCTTTTCGCTCTCTTCCCGGGCCAGCTCGGCAGCCCTGCGCTCAGTTATATCCCTTCCCGCAGCAAGAATGCCCGTTGCCTTTCCCTTTTCGTCCCTGATGAACTGGAGTGCGCAGTCGAGCAAGACGGTATGGCCGTCTTTGCAGATGAACTCCAACTCTATCGAAATGGAGCCGTTAGGGTCTGGAGTGCGTCCTTTCTTCTCAACATGCATCCATTTCCCCCACAAGTTCACTGCTTTTCCAAGTGACTCAGGGGTCAGTTGCCCGTCCAGCGGCAGGGCAAGTATTTCATCCAGGCTGAAGCCCCTTAATTTTGCACTTGACGGGCTCGCCCACGTAACATTCAGATCCATGTCCATCATCCACACGGTGTCGGAGATGTTTTCCGCCAGCAGGCGATAGATATTCTCGGTCTTTTGCAGAGTTTCCTCCGCCCGCTTGCGCTCGGTTATATCCCTTCCCTGTGCAAGAATACCCGTCGCCTTTCCCTGCTTGTCCCTGATGAACTGGAATGTGCAATCGA
>JBEKVW010000040.1:0-19492 GCA_049513695.1 Dehalococcoidia bacterium
ATTTGGTATTCTGCCCTTCAAGACTCTTCAGTAAATAATCGTTTAATGCTTTATTGTTGCTGTAAACGCATACAACAGTAAACATGAATTTACACGCACGTTGCCTTATCCAATAAAATCGCTTCTCTCGTCATACTTTGCATTAACGATTTATCTCTTAATCTCAAACACTTCCTCAACATAACCTTTTCTCAGCCAGAATGGAAAGCGGCTCAAGCGCCGGAACCCTCCAGTTTCTTCCACCAATTCTGAAACAACGCTTTGTTCGAAATCATATACGAGGTCAAATATTCGGCCTTCCTGGTTCACACTCAGGAAATAATTTTTAGTATTTCTTTTTATATTCTTAAGGTAATTCAGCACCGTCTTTTTATCTATTTCAGGGAAGGAGTCCGAGTTAATTGTTAGATCATAAGAACCCTCCGGCTTATGTTCAAACGACCAGTACGGCATAATTTCGATTATATCTTCACAGTTTGCCTTGCTCTCACCGTATAGTATTATATTTGCCTGCGGCAGACATTTTATCAGATAATAGCCCTGTAGAACGTTTACGTAGGGTAGATCGACAATGGTGTAGTTCCTTATACCAAACGAGTGCGCATAGTACGCCAGCTTACCGATCCCCCCCCCTATTTCGCACACCTTAGCTGATGATGGACCTTTCAATAGCTCCCTGATCCTCCAGGCTGTATACACTGCGAATATATCCCTATAACTGATCGTACCTTTTTTTGTGCGAAGTTTGAAGAGACATCCCTCAATGTTCGGCGGTATTATTGATATCTGCAGGTATTTTTCAATTTTTTCAACTACCTCATCCAAATTGCTGTATATATTATTAAACACAAATTTACCTTGCTCCGGGTTTTTGCATGGCAATACGCCCATAGCTTCTCCCAGAGCAACAAGCTTATCAGCATTGTAGACAGCGAGCCACTTGCGGAATTTTCTGCTTGAGATGATTTTCCTGTATTCATCTTCCCCCTGAACCAACCCCTCGGAAATTCCTAGACGGGACATATTACACAAATATGCGGCCAGCGCCGTCGTGTTTTCATCCCTCAGCAATTGCAAAAAAGCGGAGTGAGGACCCCTTTGGAGTATTCCCCAGACATCTATCGAAGACGCAGGGTTTAGTATGCATTCGTCTTCTGCAGCCTTTTTGAACGCTTTAATCAACCGAGCCGCGATTGATTCATCAGCTGTAGTCGGTTTTAATTCGCCATTAAGTGCTGCTACCACTGGAGGATAGCCCCTTACAGAAGGGTGCAATAACATATGCTCCAACCGCCAGTCCTGCTCTATATTGATGCGCAGGAAGGCAATCGCAGTCCGCATTAAGGTGAGAAAGCCCTTGTATTTAAATATATTGTAAGCTCTTGTGGCAAGGCCGGGTGACCGTCTTTTCCAAAATCCACGCATTATACTATTCTCAGCATTAATTCTTTATGAGAAATTAATATACCATAATGGACGGATGGATTGCACCCCTAGTGAGATAGATCTCTTTAGTTAGACAGGATAGGGGTTAGATTAAGATTGATTCCTGCCGTCTTTGATAAATCAAAGGATATATTTGTCCCGTTACTTGTGAGCTTTTAATATCGAGCTTGCTAACGCCAGCAATTCCATCAATTCGTGATGCAGGAAAATAAAAACCGAGACCGTAGCTGCAGCCAGGTAAATAAAAAATTGTGAAATCGGGGGAATAGTCAGGAATGATGAAATCAAGAATGCGGAAGACACAAAGACAATAAAAACAAGGTCTTTCATCAACGATCGATACGAAAATTTCAGTATGCTGTTTAGATATAGCTCATTTCCGATATACCATATGCCCAAACTAATCAGCGTCGCAAACGCAATACTCAACAGTGTTTTATAGAAAATCAGGGCTGATGCCAATAACGATATGAAAATTACAAGAACTGTTACCGCCGTGAAAAAATACTGCCTTTGCTTAAAATACGACATATAGTAGTTCACGTGAAGTATTTGAATGATTCCTCCAAAAGATACGCTGCACAACAGTACTGCCAGTACAGGAATACACGCCACATATTGCGGGAAAAAACGGTTAATTAACCAGACCATTGGATAGTAAAAAGCTAAAATTCCACACCACATTAATATGATACTTGGCTTACCCAGTCGATATACGTCTGCACGCAGTTCATGTTTAACACGAGTTAAATATGGAAAAAGAACCTGCCCTATGGCAGATATGAATAAATAGGCAACCAGTATTATAGTCATTGCAAATGAATAGACGGCAAATTGTTCAACCGAAAACAGTGTGTTAACTGCCAGACGATCTACTGTCATAAACAAAGTGATAATAAAATTGCCGGACAATACGTAGATACCGATACGCAAATTTGCTTTAGCATGTTGTAGTGCGGTATCCGGTTTGAATGTCCCTTTGAGGTATCGTCGAAAAAGATAAAGCATTATTATGCCTAAGATCAATTGCCCGCCGATTACTGCCATAATAACGTTGTAAAACTGGTTATTTCCAGTTAAAAAGATACCAACAATTACACCGAAAACCAGCAGGGCTTTGGCGATATTGACAACCGTTGAGGATTTGAACTTTCTTGCCGCCAGCAATGCAGCTGTAAATAGTAATACGATATTGCTAATAAATCCGTATATCAGCACAGATAAGAAAATTATCTGATTTTGCGATTTTAGGAGGAGGATACATATGATCGATAGCGGCAAGATAACAGCCAACAGCTGAATAGCAATATATACTAGAGAAGGCTTAAGCTCCGCTTCTACCAGGTCCTCTCCTTTCTTCGCCCAACGCACAAAGGCACCATCAATAAAACCGAGATGTAACAATGCAACATAGTTCGCATAAAGCAAGAATGCCTGATAATACCCATAATCTGCGACGGAAAGGAATTTGGGTATTAATAGTCCCTGGATTGCGCCAATTACTAATAACAGGGCCTGCCCGGCCGAGTAAATGGTTACATCCCGGCTGAAACCGCTGACATTAAATTTACCAACCCCGTCCTGAGTGTTTTCTTCCCTTTCTTCATCCATAATCTATTAACAGACTATATATTGTCAGATGATCTTTGGTTCGGGGATGGGCACTATGAATTTGCCTCCTGACTGCCTGTAGGACCATTCCTTATTGAGGATGGCGTCCGCATAATTCCATGCGAGCAAAAGTGCATAATCAGGCGGATTGGCGTAGAACCCATCGAAAGAAATCACAGGTATATGGGAGCCGGGACTAAAGCAGCCCTGCTTGAAGTCTGTTGTGTCTGCAATGTAATCCAAAGTTTCAGTCCCGATTTTACAGTAGTTAAGCAGGGTGTTACCCTTGGCCGGCGCCCCGTATCCAACAATGCTTTTACCCTGGATTTTAAGTGATTTGAGCAGGGTGACTAAACCATCCCGTATGCGGTTCACCCGTTGCGCAAATTTCCCGTAGGTATCTATTCTGTCGAAGCCGGATTGTGATTCACTCCTGATCAGACTGTCTACGGCAGCCTCTGTTTTTTTCTCCCCTTTGCTCACGTATATACGTATGGAGCCGCCATGCACCTCCAGCCGCTCAACATCTATGATTTGCATATGAAATCTCTTAAACAGGGCCACCAGGGGCCGCAGCGCAAAATAGGACAGATGCTCATGATAAATGGTGTCGAATTCAACCTTTTTTAACATTTCAACCATATAGGGTACTTCCACCACAAATATGCCGCGGTCATCCAGCAGGTTGAAGATGCCTATTATAAAATCATCCAGGTTATTTACGTGGGCAAAGACGTTGGTAGCCGTTATCACCATAGGCTGCCCCCAACCGGACCGGATTTTCCGAGCCGGCCCCTCGCTAAAAAACTCTTCCACAGTGTCAATACCTTTAGCCCGCGCCAGCGGGGCCACATTGGAGGCCGGCTCAATTCCGAGCACCCTCATATTCATATCTTTAAACTGCTGCAGCAGCGTTCCGTCATTACTGCCTATATCTGCTATCAGACTGCCTGTTGGCAAATTAAACTTCTTAACAATTTGAGTGGCCAATCCGTTGAAATGAGCTTTCATCGGTTCGGACGTGCCTGTAGTATAGTTATAGTCCTTGTACATAATTTGCGGATCAACCACCTGGGCAAGTTGAACCATCCCGCATACGCTACAGAAACACACATCCAGTGGGAAATAGGCTTCGGACGATGCTATTCTTTCCTTCTTTATAAAAGAATTGGCCAGGGGCATCGAGCCCAACGAGAGGAACTTGTTTAGCTCCTTATTTTTACATACGCGGCATTGGTTAAGTTCGATTAGTCCTTCCATTCGGCTCCTAACGTAGTATATTTTTTTCTTTTAAATAGTCCTTCAATGCCGAGCGCCATTCCCTCATATCCTCCATGCCGACCAGCTTAAGATGATAATTTGAGAGAACTGAATAGAACGGCCTCCTGGCTCTGGTCGGAAACTGCTCTGATGTTGCAGGAATCACGCGGACATGACTGCCGGAAAGTTTAAGTATCTCTTCAGCAAACTCGTACCAGGAGCAAGATCCGCGGTTGGTTATATGAGTTATACCATAATATTTTGTCTGGATAAGCTCGCTTATTTTGACTGCCAGATCCCTGGTGTAGGTAGTGGATAGAACTTGATCCCTCACTATGCGCAATTCACTATTTTCTTTGGCCAACTTGATTATTGTATCCACGAAATTTGACCCCTTGCCGATACACGGAGCGGCGCCGTACAATGCCGATGTCCGTATAATAAAATATGCCCGGCATAAATCCTGAATATAGTGCTCGCCAGCCAGCTTGGAGAAACCATAAACGTTTACGGGCGCCGGGATATCGAACTCATTATATGGCGATTGCCGCTGTCCATCCGCACCAAAAACATAATCCGTACTCAAATGTGCCAGAACTGAACCATATTCCTGCGCTGCTACGGCAAGGTTTCTTGCACCCAGGGCATTAATCCGGTAGGCTAAATCAACATTGTCTTCACAGTCATCGACCCGGATGTAAGATGCTGTATTTATGATTATTTGAGGTTTGTGTTTACGGCACGCTTTGAGTACCGAATCCAGTTGGGATATTTCGATTTGCTCCTGGGTTAGAGGAACCAGATCATGGTCTTTTAGGGCAACGCAGAGTTCGGTGCCAAGCTGGCCGTTTGCACCAATCAGCAGTATCTTCATCGGTTCATATACATTTTCTGGTAATATTTCAGGTATTCGCCGGTCTTAATCCTCTTCCACCAGTCCTCATTCTCCCGGTACCAGTCAACGGTCCGTTTCATGCCCTCGTCAAAATTGTAGCGGGGCTTCCATTTAAGCCCTTTGCGTATCTTGCTGTCGTTGAGGCTATAGCGGCGGTCGTGTCCAGGCCTGTCCGTTACAAAGCGCATCATGTCCTTGCCTTTTACTAACAGTTTTAGCAGCATCTGAACGATCTCCAGGTTTGTTTTCTCGCTGCCCCCGGCTATGTTGTACACCTCGCCGGGCTTCCCCTTTTCCACAACTGCGAGGATCGCGCGGCAGTGGTCTTCCACATATATCCAATCGCGCACGTTAAGTCCGTCTCCATAAACCGGGATGGGCTTTCCCTCCAGTACATTGCTGATGGCCAATGGAATCAGCTTCTCCGGGAACTGGTAGGGCCCGTAGTTATTGGTGCAGCGCGTGACGGTCACCGGTGTTTTATACGTATTCCAGTAGGCCAGCGCCAGCAGGTCGGCCGCGGCCTTGCTGGCGGAATAAGGGCTGCCGGCCGCCAGCCGGGAGGTTTCGCTGAAGCTGCCCTCCTCAATCGAACCGTAGACCTCGTCCGTAGAAATCTGTACGAATTTCTTGATCCCGTGTTTATTGACTCCCTCCAGTAGGACCATAGTTCCCTCGACATTAGTCCGGATAAAAGGCGAGGCATCCAATATGCTGCGATCCACATGCGATTCGGCCGCAAAATTGACTACGATATCAAAACCCTCACTTAGCAATCTGTCTACAAATTCACGGTCGGCGATGTCGCCATGCACGAAAGTATACCTATTGTCATCCTGCACATCTTTGAGGTTTTCCAGGTTGCCGCAGTATGTCAGGCTATCTAGATTCACCACTGCCCATGCCACACGTTCCTTGAGTACGAGTCGGATAAAATTACTTCCGATAAAACCAGCCCCGCCGGTCACCAGAATTTTCATATCAATTTCTTCCTTTCATTTAAACGGCGGATAGAACCAGTCAAAAGGTTTGTTCAGCCGGGGGTCATTTTTACTGCCATTTATCTCTGCAGGAATGATGGTAGGGTCGTTCCAGGGACGCCGTATTTCATCCGGGTTCTTTGGCTCATAAAGCCTGTTGGTAAAATAAATCAGCAGAGAAACCTCATTACTTACATTTTTGTAACCGTGCCAGTATCTTCCTGGTATCCTGACAATCTCAGGTTTACTGCTGCTATTTACGATTTCCACCAATTTTTTTGTTTTATCGTCATAGGCACAGATCTTCAGATCGCCCTTAAGTACAAGAAAATAGTCCACCTGACCTCGCAGATGCCGGTGCCAGGCGCGGACGATGCCTGGATAACTGCAACTCATGTTAACCTGGACGACGCTTTCATCAATAAGATCGGTCCAGTCAGACCTCATAATCTCAGCAAAAATGCCGCGCTCATCCGGCAAAAGGTTGATACTCTGTGCTGTTATACCCTCTAAAGCATAATTTCTTAACACTTTAATTTATCTCCTCAAAGTTCAACAACTGCATCGTCCCCCAGGAAGAGTTTCTTCTGGCGAAAATTGCCTTCATTATTTAGTACTTTACAGGCTCTACCTATGATACTATCCTCCAACCTTTCGACTCTCTTGATATAACAATCCTCAAGGATTACTGAGTGCTCAAGGGACGAGTCTTCAATTACTGTGCCGGCTCCGATACTTGTATACGGTCCGATAAAGGAATTGATAATGCGGCATCGCTCGGCAATTGAAACCGGGCCTCGTACGCGGCTGTTGATAATCTGTGCTCCTTTCCTGATCTCTACTCTGCCTGCCACATGGCTCTTATCATCTATTTTGCCCAGCACGTCCCGCTTGAGCAGATCATCCAGCACCACCCGGTTCGCCTCCAGCATATCGTCTTTTTTCCCCGTATCCAGCCACCATCCATGTAATATAAAGCTTCTCACTTTCCTGCCTGAATCGATCATCTTCTGTATGGCGTCGGTAATTTCAAGCTCACCGCGCCACGAAGGCTTAATATTTTTAATGGCAGTATGCACATGCTTATTGAAAAGGTACACGCCCACTATGGCAAGATCGCTCTTAGGCCGCTTTGGTTTCTCGACCAAATGAATGAGAGCTCCCTTGCCGTCAATCTCAGCTACACCAAAAATACGCGGGTCTTTGACCGATTTTAATAAGATTAGTGAATCAGAATCATCGACGCGGAACTGTTCAACGAACTTTTTTACCCCGCCCTGAATCAGGTTGTCGCCGAGAAACATTAAAAAAGAAGAGGTTCCTAAAAACTCGCCGGCTGAGCTGACTGCATGAGCCAAACCCAACGGGTTTTCCTGTAGTATATACGTTATTTTCACACCCCATTTCTTCCCGCTGCCGGCAAACTGCTTAATCAAGTGGCCGGTTTCAGGAGCAATGATCATACCGATGTCGGTAATGCCCGCCTCAGCAACCTGGTCCAGAACGTATGACAGGATGGGTTTGTTAGCAACCGGCAACAATTGCTTGGGGATGGTGGTGGTCAGGGGCTTCAGCCTGGTCCCTTTGCCCCCACTAAGTATTAAAGCTTTAATATTTTTTTTCATGTCTCTTAAATTTTATACCAATATGCCTGTCTCAACGAGCAAGTAAATACGATTAGAGAAGTAACCTGGCTAAAATTATGTCAAAATTCCCCTCATACTTCAAATAGGCTCATATTACGCATAAACTTTTCCTTCTCTTGGATCGTTATCCAAGCGGTATTGATTATATATTCAAAATCGTGATGACGATACATACCCAGTGTTGCTTCACATCATTTTGCTGTAGCGCGGTTCGTGTAGGTACTAATTTATATTTGAGCCACATTTGACACTAGCATGATAATACAGAATTCATTACAATTATTTAATTCGGTAAAATACCATACCCGTACAAGGAGCCTGTTAATGAACTCGCTTAAGAAATTGCTAACAAAGGTAAAGAAAAATGATTTTACGCTGGGTGTGGTTGGTATTGGAAGAGTTGGATTACCTCTGGCTCTGGTTTTTGCCAATGTCGGTGTCAGAGTAATAGGCTTCGATCAAAATAAGGACTGTATTGGTAAAATAAAACACAGCATAGCCCCCTTTAGCGAGGCTGGCATGCAAGAGCTGCTAGGCAGCAAAAACTTTGAACCTGTTTTTTGCAGAAATGCCGGGGCCAAAGTTAAAGCCTGCGATATTTATATAGTCTGCGTTGGCACGCCTCTAACGGCGAGCTACCATATCGATTACGGACAATTGTTTTCGGCTCTGGACATGATTTTGCAGTCGCCTCTCAGGGGCAAGTTGGTTATTCTGAGATCTACGGTCCCTCCCGGTACACTCGAAGAGAGGGTGTTGCCCTTCATTGAAGCTAAGAGCGGTTTAAAAGCAGGGGTTGATTTCGGGGCAGCTTCATGTCCTGAGAGGATAGTCGAAGGCCATGCCATCGAAGAAATCATCCAGCTTCCTGAAATCGTTGGCGGCGTCAATCCGATAAGCGGCGATATCACCGCAGAGCTCTTTAAGAAAATCAACCACAGCAAAAAAATACTCAGGACGACCTCTAAATCGGCCGAGCTGGCCAAGTTGTATGCCAACATGTACAGGTATGTTAACTTCGCACTGGCTAACGAGTTCGCCCTTCTGGCGGAAGAGTTCGGGCAGGATGGCACTGAAATTATTAACACGGTTAATTATAAATACCCCCGCGGCGGCATACCCAGGCCTGGACTGGTCGGCGGCCCCTGCCTGACCAAGGATGGTTATTTCCTGCTATCGAATACCGCTTTCCCCGACTTAATTCTACTGGCGTCACGTCTGAATGAGTTTATGCCCCAACATATAGTTAACCGTCTGAGACTTAAGATGGCCGAAAAAGGCAAAGTGCTCCATGCGCTAAAAGTAGGACTATTGGGAACCGCCTTCAAGGGAGGCAGCGATGATGAAAGGTACTCCCCTTCCATTAAAATCGCCGAACTGCTCGAGAGTGAAAATGTTATCGTCGTCCGTCATGATCCACACGTAAAGGGCACCGAGTCTTTCCAGAAGGCAGTCAAAGATGCCGACGTAATTGTACTGGCAACCAACCACCCTGAATTTGCCGATATTTTGCCCCGCATCCACAAGCTACGTAAAAAGGGGGACGCCTGTGTAATCTTCGACTGCTGGGATATGCTGGACAAGAGGACGGCCAAAAAATACGGCTTCGATTATATGAAGCTGGGCAGCAAATAGACGGCCTATCCTTTAATCGGCCTTCCCTTGTCATTGCTTTTGATATTCGAAAATCTTAACCTGCGGCGTGTTATTCGATCCGGCTGTCACATTCTGCTCGGATCCATGGACCAACTTATAATTTTTCAGGGCCTCGAGAGGAACGGGGCTTTTAAACGGGTCTTCTCCCACGATCCTGTATGTGCCGGGGGTTTGCCCGGCTACAAACTCTTCAGCTTCCCCGTAGGTATTAAATTTCTTGGTATCATTAATTAGATTGTATTTGTTTCCGTCGTTGGCAGTAACCTGATTGAACCCAATTACATTGACTTCACCAGGCGTAACAGCGCTTCCATCGAAATTGTAAAGCCGTACTACCATAGTCTGGTAATATTCAGGATAGAAAAGCAAAACCTGCGAATAGTTATCCCCCTGTTTCTGCAAATAAATATCATAGTAATCTTGGTAGGATTTACCGTACCATTGAGCGAGAGCAAAGAATTTACTGTCCCAGGAAGCTATCTCGTTGTCGATGATAATGTAGCGGATATTGATATCTCTTATCGACTGCGTTGCGGCGGCTTCATCAGGCGCCATCAGGAATTTAGCTTCACCTCTTTCTCCGGACGTACCCGGATTCGAGAATGGGATCCTCCTGCCTATAAGCGATACCCAGTATCCGTAGTCCCACCATGATAAAACGCCATAAGTGTTATCCGGGTAGACAAAGCCCCCTGGCTCACCGGGAGCTTTATACAAAGCGTAGTAAGCATTGGCATCTCCCAGCGGCTCCGGTGTATTTTTTCTCATCCAATCCAGTGACGCATACCAGGCATCGGGTGGGGCGAAAAGAGGCCTTGAAGCTAGGTCGATTGCCGGTTTCCCTCCACCCGGCAACGGCCCCAGATCTGGATAGATCAATACGAATACAACAGCTATCAAAGTCAACGCCATCAGCATCGGCCTGGTTTTCTTTTTTCGCTCAACCTGCGCCAGCTTGCTTCTAGAAGCCTTAGTTCTGGCGGGAGGTTGCTGTAAGCCAACAGCAGCCTTTTCTCTGCCAAAGCCGGCCTTTTCAAGCAGCCACCAGGAAAAATAGCCTGCAAGTAAGGCCACATCTACAGCAAAATAGTAAGCAAACCTTCTCATGGCCAGAGCAGAAAGCAGGACCAGAATAGTCCAGATAATCATGAGCAACCGTAGTAGTGTGGCCTTTTTAAATACTTGGTAAAGTAGCAGGCCCAGTCCTGCCAATCCAATCAGCAGGGCCGTAGTGTAGTTGCTGAAAATATTCAAGAATGTAAATTGCCCCTGCTGTAGCAATAATGGCTGCATCTCCATGATGGTGGTGTCCGGGACCCAGACAAATACATTAGACAGTGCATGGAGAATGGTAGATAACAACTGGGGATTTAAAATATACAGGCCCAGCGTGCCGAGAAAAGCGAGCGCCGCAAGGGATATTATATAGAACAGCGTCCTGATTTTGCGCTTTGCCATCCATTCAGCCAGCCCTGCCAGAAAAATCGTCGATACTATTCCACCCACCAGTGACAGCAACGTGACGAACAGTTTTACCCCCATGGGTAAATAAACAATCAGCGCTGTGAGTAAAATCGCGGTCCCGATAGCGCCGGTGGTCAGGGAACTGATACCTCTACTATAGTCGATAATGATCTGTATAATTAGGAAGATGAACAGTACCAGGATAAATAAAGCGGCTCCAGCCCATGTGGCCATATAGAAAGCCAGGACTACTCCGGCCAATATACACATCAGCAAAGGCTTAATAATTGACTTCCATCCTTTCTCACGGATGAGTTTAATATCCATTCCTTCGCCAAACTTAAAAGCGAGCATAGTGAACAGCATAAATAGGGTCGACCATAAAACTTCTGCTATATGGTGGTCGGTATATCCCAGCAGCGAACGGTTAAGGAACTCCCCCGGCATTACGGCCAGCAGGGCCGCAGCAATAAGTCCGACCCATTTATTGGCTATAGCTTTGCCGATAAAGAAAGCAGCAATAATACTCATAACTGCCAAAAATGGAGGAACAAAAACTGTAACTACATCCACCATATGCGTTGTCGGCCGACCTAACCCGGCTAACCATGCAATGCCGCCCAGCAGGTAGGCAAAGAATAAAGGCTCACGGTCTGTGCGAGCGCCATCCGGGAAAACATAGTAAGGATCAAATTGAGTAAGGTTTGGAAAATGCGCCGCAAGGTTTTCCACCAGTCGCATATAATAATTCCCGTCCACACCGGTAATCTTTACCCAGTCGTTTACGAATACCTGACTGTATGGAAGAACTATTCGAAGCCATAGGGCAACTGCAACGATTACGCTAAGAAGCAACAGAGAAATTATCCAGGAGGGTATCCTTTTCAACATTACTTAACCTGCCTTGCGGTAGATTATATCCTTGCCCTTCCGGCAATGGCAAGGAGATGCGTTTGCATATGAGTTGACTTTCATATTACAACCGTATATTCTGTTATTTAATTGAATATTTAAAGCAAGGCGCCTGGGGGCAACCTCGGGCAAATGGAAAGCAAACCGGTGTAATCCCGGTACAGTCCCGCCTGCTGTGAAAGTCAGAACGCCACCTTGCGAACAAAGGCTACCTCCGCGGAGTTAGGGGGTGGGATTTATTATTTGATAATGATCCCCCTGCTCACAGGAGCAGGGGTTTTTTTGTTTAATTTTTTAAAACTGGGGCTTGTAATGATTAATTTGAAGGGCATACTGTTTACGGCACTAGCCTGCTTTTCGATCTTGATAACCGGCTTGGCCTGCGCCGAGCCCGCTCTACCCCCTGATATTTCCGACGATGCCGGGGCGCCTGTTAAAATCGATCAACCCATCGCGCGTATCATATCGCTGGCTCCCAGCAACACCGAGATCGTGTATGCTCTTGGACTGGAAGACAGGCTGGTAGGGGTCACAGAATACTGCGACTATCCACCCGCTGCCAAAAATAAACCCAAAATAGGCGGATTCAGCACTGTCGATATGGAGAAGGTGGTTGCCCTGCAGCCGGACCTGGTGCTGGCCACGGATATCCATAGTAAATCAGTCACACCACTGTTGCAAAAGGTGGGCTTCAATGTGGTCACACTGTATCCAAAAACATTAAATGGCGTAATCAGGGATATAAACCTGGTAGGGAAAATCACCGGCAGGGAGAATGCGGCCTCGGAGCTGACAGCCGGCCTCAATAAACGTATTCAGGCCGTCGCGTCACTGGCAAGCAATCCTGCGACGGCACGACCCTTACGCACTCTCCTGATCATATGGTACGACCCCCTGATGGTGGCGGCTGCCGATACGTTGCCCGATGATATTCTGAAGGCCGCAGGCGGCCAGAATATTGCTTCAGACCTGACGGGCTACAGTACGATCGGACTTGAGACTATAATCAGCCGCGATCCTGAGGTCATAATAGTGCCCTCCGACATGGGCCAGCCGGATAACCCTCTATGGAACTTCGTGATTACGGACCCCCGCCTCAAGAACACTACCGCCACCAAAAATAAGGCCATCTATAAAATGGATGGAAACCTCGTTTTGAGATCCGGTCCCCGCTGCGTAACCGCCCTGGAGCAGATGTCCTCTTTCTATCATCCGGCAATGGAGCCGAACAAACAGCAGTCGGTGACAAATTGAATTCCAAACTTCAAACGGATATGTAATTTCTATGGAAAGCATTATCGAGGCTGAGTTTAAATTACACCAACGGAAGTTGCGCAACAACACCCTCGCTCTGACATGCGCGGCTCTTATATTGCTGGTCATTGTTATCGGCGCCATAGCAGTCGGCAGCCTCTCGATCCCTGTTCCCGACATTCTTAAAATGATGCTGGCTAAAATAATTTCGACAAGCGCCGAAGCTTCATACCCGGCCAGCCTGCAAACCATCCTGTTCGATATCCGGCTGCCTCGCATCCTGATGGCCGGACTGGTAGGGGCTGCGCTGGCAATCAGCGGGGCCGCTTACCAGGGCATGTTCCGTAACCCGCTGGCTGATCCATACTTGACCGGCATTTCTCAGGGCGCCGCACTGGGAGCTGTGGCCGGCTTTCTGTTGCCGTTAGGCATCCCGGCTGCACTTATACCGGTATTGGCCTTTGCGGGAGCCTTGCTCTGCGTGATCGCCGTATATTCAATTGCCAGGACAGGAAAAACACTGCCTATGACAACGGTAATCCTGGGAGGGGTCGCTATAGGCGCATTTTTAGCATCGATTACCTCCTATCTCATTATTATTTCGGGAGAACGTGTGCACGGTATCATTTTCTGGCTGCTGGGTAATTTCTCACTGGCCGACTGGTGGAGCGTGGCTATCATGACTCCTTACATTCTGGCGGGAGTAGTTGCCATACTGGTATTTGCCCGCCCCCTGAACATTATGCAGATGGATGAAGAGCAGGCACAGCAGCTTGGGATAAATGTCGAGAGGGTAAAATTAATCGTTCTGGCAGCGGCGACCATTGCTACCGCGGCCTCCGTTTGTTTCTGCGGGGCCATTGGCTTTGTGGGCATAATTGTCCCTCACGCCGTAAGGCTGGTTTTTGGCCCGGATTACAGGCTGCTTCTGCCAATGTCACTATTAACCGGCGCCGGTTTTCTCATACTTGCTGATACGGCAGCACGGACAGCGCTGGCGCCCACCGAGATACCTGTCGGCATCATAACCGCCCTGATCGGCGCACCATTCTTCCTTTATCTATTACATCAGAAAAAAAAGGCGATATTCTGATGCCTGAATTAACATTGTACGAGGCCAGTTTCAAATACGGGAGCAATATCGTTCTGCGCCGGGTCAATCTCGCCGCAGTGCGTGGCGAGTTCTGCGGGATCATCGGGCCCAACGGTTCGGGCAAGACCACGCTGCTAAAAGGCATGGCCGGCCTGATTCGCCCGTACGAGGGCGTCGTTAACCTGGATGGCAAAAACATCTCCGGTTACAAGCATGATTATATTGCCAGAAATATGGCGCTGGTACCGCAAAATGCGGTGCTGCCCGAGCTATTTACCGCCAGGGAGATCGTCCTGATGGGAAGGACGCCCCACCTGGGCCGTTTGAGATACGAGAGTGCCAGGGATATCGGCATCGCCTGTCGCGCCATGGAGATTACTCAAACGCTTTCTCTGGCCGGCAAACATATCAATGAACTTTCGGGAGGCGAAAAGCAGCGCATAATCATTGCTCGCATGATCGCACAGGAGGCCGGCATTTTGCTGCTGGATGAACCGACCGCAAATCTGGATATCAACTATCAGGCTGAGATACTTAGTTTCTTGAAGCAGCTTTGTCAAGAAAAGGACCTTTCGATCTTCGCCGCCCTGCACGATCTAAACCTTGCCTCGCAGTACTGTGACCGTTTAATCATGCTGAAAGATAAGAGCATATGGAAGCAGGGCAAGCCTGCGGATATCATAGACGCCGCCACTATAAAAGACGTGTTCGGCGTAAATATTCACGTGTTCAAGCACCCTCTGAACGGCCGGCCGGCCACCCTGGTTACGTCCCAAAGCCCCGGTGATGATAAGGAAGCGATATTATGATCGGCATGGTTATTTTAATTCTGGCATTGCTTCTGGATATAACGTTGGGCGAGCCATCCAACCGCTATCACCCTGTAGCCTGGCTGGGCAAGCTCATCTCGTTTCAATTGAAATTCTCGCCTGAGACAGGCAGTGTGCAGCAGTTCGTCTACGGCGCCTGGATAGTATTCTTGACCGCCTCTGTCATAGTTGTACCACTTTATTATGCCCTGTCCTTCCTCCAGAATTTGAACATTGTTGTTTATACGATAATTTCCGCCTACCTGCTGAAAAACGCTTTTTCGTTGCGGGGACTATGGCTGGCAGTGCAGAAGGTGAAGCAATGCTTACTGCGTGATGATATCGCCAATGCAAGGTTGGAAATCACTGCGCTGGTCAGCCGCGATACACAAGACCTCAGCCGGCAGCAGTTGATCTCGGCATCGATAGAGTCCTGTGCAGAAAACCTCTGCGACAGTTTTGTGGCGCCACTATTTTTCTACGCTATTTTCGGGCTCCCGGGCGCCATTGTCTACCGTGTCATCAACACCTTCGATGCCATGATCGGCTTCCATGGGCGCTGGGAGTATACCGGTAAATTTGCGGCCCGGCTGGATGATGTTGTCAATTACATTCCGGCCCGCATAAGTTCCTTCCTCATAGTTCTGGCCTCACTTTACACCGGCCGAGCCGGAGATGGTTGGCAGGCTATGCTCAAGGAACATAGTAAAACTGAAAGCCCCAATGCGGGATGGACTATGGGCGCCATGGCGGGAACACTCGGCATAGAGCTTGAAAAAGCCGGGGCCTATAAGCTGGGAGCAGGCACTGAGACTATATCTACAGCTTCGATCAGCCGCTCCCAGATAATTATGCTGCTCTCGTCCGCCATGTGGAGCCTGGTAATTATAGCCATGGAGGTGGCCGTCGATGCTGCACGCTAAACAGCATATCGTTGCTTTGCCGGCAGGCGAACATGGCGGCCTTAACTCCGCCGGGTTGACCGGATCGGGGAAAAATTCCGGCGATGTACTTGATTTCAGCACGTGCTGCAACCCCTATGGTCCACCAAAGCAACTACGACGAGCCATCCGGGAAATCAACTCGTCTCTCTACCCTGACCCCGATTCAACCAAACTGGTGCGTGCTCTTGCCAAAAAAATGGGCATTAATCAGGATAACCTCATAGCGGGCAGCGGCTCCACTGAAATCATACGGCTGGCGGCAGCGGCTTATTTGGGTCCTGGAGACAGCGTGGTAATGCCGGCTCCCACGTACGGCGAATATGAGCTTGCCTGCCGTATTGTGAACTCCCACGTAATCAAGTTTATCCTGAATGAAAAAGACGGTTTTAAACTAAACGCCGCAGAATTTGCAGCTTTCGCAAAATATCACAAACCGGCTGGGATTTTCCTGTGTAATCCCAATAATCCCACGGGCCAGTATCTCAGCTATGACCACGTTTATATGATTATTCAGGATTTCCCCGATTCGCTGGTCGTCCTGGATGAAGCTTATATTGCGTTTACCGGCAGCGCCTGGGATTCACTGAAATTATTGAAATCGCCCAATTTGCTGATAGTGCGCTCGATGACCAAAGATTTTGCGTTGGCAGGGCTGCGGCTGGGCTACGGTATTGCACAGAAAAGTATCATCGATGCGCTCAAAAAAGTGCGGCCTCCCTGGAACGTTAATTCGCCAGCCCAGCAGGCCGGCCTGATGGCCTTGAGTTGCGATGATTACATTCTGAGTTGCTGCGAGCGGATTAACAGGTGCAAGCTTTATCTTTCAGGCGAGCTGATCAAGTTGGGATTGAAGGTAATTCCCTCGCAGACCAATTTCTTTATATTTAAGACGGGGGACGCGGCCGGATTTAAAAGCCGCCTGCTGGAAAGAGGCTTCATGGTCCGCGATTGCACATCGTTTGGCCTGCCCGGATATATCAGGGTCTCCCCCCGCAGCATGCCGGATTGCCGCAAGTTGATCGCTGCCATACGGGAGGTCTGCTGAGGATATGAAGGCCAGGACCATAATGATCCAGGGTACGGCCTCTTCGGTGGGCAAGAGCATCTTTGTTACAGCGCTATGCCGCGTGTTCAAACAGGACGGCTATAAAGTCGCACCCTTCAAGGCGCAGAACATGGCGCTGAACTCTTTTGTGACACCGCAGGGAGGAGAAATAGGCAGGTCGCAGGCCATCCAGGCCGAAGCCGCCGGCATCGATCCCAGCGTTCACATGAACCCTGTGCTACTCAAGCCCCAGGCCGATGCCACATCGCAACTAGTCGTCCTCGGCCAGGCCGTGAAGGTTTTCGATGCAGCGGACTATTACCGGCACAGCTTCGACCTGCTGCCGGCCGTAGAAAAATCCCTTAACAGGCTTTGTACGGAATACGAAATCGTTGTCATCGAAGGAGCAGGAAGCCCTGCAGAGATCAATTTGATGGACAGGGATATCGCCAATATGCGAATCGCCAGAATGGCGGGGGCTCCCGTTATCCTGGTGGGCGATATCGATCGGGGCGGAGTTTTCGCCTCGATAGCCGGGACGATGCAACTGCTTCCGCCCCGACAGCGCCGGCTGATTAAGGGGTTCGCTGTCAACAAATTTCGCGGCGATATCTCCCTGCTCAAGCCTGGGCTGGATTTCCTTGAAAAACGCTACTCCCGGCCGGTCCTGGGGGTTATACCCTACATCAGGGATATGGAGATTGCACAGGAGGATTCCGTCTACCTTGACGAGCGCATCGGTGCGAAAAATAGCGGCAGGCCCTATATCTGCATCATACGTTTACCCCACATAGCGAACTATGATGACTTCGATCCGCTGGAAACTTTATGTAATGTCAGGTATGTATCCAATCCATATGAGCTGGGCCAGCCGGATTTGATCATACTTCCAGGCACGAAGGCCACCATTAATGATCTCCTACACTTGGATAACAGCCGGATGAGTGGGGAAATCCGGCATATGGCACAAGCCGGGGTCCCCATCGTGGGCATCTGCGGTGGCTATCAGATGCTGGGAAATAAAATTATCGATCCTCAACATATCGAATCGGACACCATGGAAACACATGGCCTGGGATTGCTGGATATGGAGACGGTTTTCGAGGTGGATAAGATAACTACCCAGGTAAAAGCCGGCGTTACGGGGAGCGCAGGCCTACTGGCCGGTATGGACTCAGTGCGAGTCAGTGCCTATGAGATACATATGGGCCGGACTAAATCCCTATCCGGACAGCCCGCCTTCATGGTTACTCAATCTGTTATCTCCGATAAGCCTTACGCCGAAGGGGGCCTGAATAAAACGGGCACTATCTTCGGCAGCTACATGCACGGGCTTTTCGATAATCGCGATTTTACCTATATACTGCTGGATAATTTATGCCACCTGCGTGGTATTCCGCCGGTCAAAAAACACTGGCCGGACCGGGAAAAGGCTTACGACGACCTGGCCTCGGTATTCAGGGAAAACCTGGATGTGAAGGGCTTATATAAAATTATTGAGGGAGGAGCGAATGGCTGAGAATGATTTTCACGGGATGATTCAAATCTATACGGGTGACGGCAAAGGCAAGACAACAGCTGCACTTGGCCTGGCGACCAGGGCTGCAGGCCATGGCATGAAGGTTATTTTTATTCAGTTTATGAAAGGTGAGGAGGGCGGCGAGCATTTTTTCTCAAGGGATTTCAAGCCTTTCCAGATAGTGCAGTTCGGCAAAGGGGACCTTTTCCGGAAATCCGATGCCGAGTTGGCCGCGGAATCCAAACAGGCCTACGAATTTGCGGAGAACGCTCTGGTGGGGGGCAAATATGATGTGGTCATCCTGGATGAGATATTTATTTCGCACTGGCGCGGCCTGGTAAGCTTGCAACAAATAATGGACCTGATAGAGAAGAAACCGGCCGGCGTGGAGCTGGTAATGACCGGCCGCAAAGCCCCCCCGGAAATAGTAAAACTTGCCGACCTGGTGACCGAGATGCTCATGATAAAACACCCCTTCACAAAGGGCGTAGATCAACGCAAAGGCATCGAATACTGAAGGATGGAATATATGTCCGCATTTGAACAAATTGTAAAAGGGGTTAAACCGCTGGACGCAGCCGCCATGGCGGCTGCCAGAGAACGGCAGGACCAGTTGACGAAGCCGCGCGGCAGCCTGGGTGTGCTAGAGAAACTGGCGGTGCAAATCGCCGGGATTACCGGTAACCCTTTGCCCCGCATAAGCGACCCTGTTATTCTCACCATGGCGGCCGACCATGGCGTGGTCTCCGAAGGTGTCAGCCTGTATCCGCAGGAAGTGACACGGCAGATGGTGTTTAATTTCTTAAACGGGGGAGCCGCCATAAATGTACTGGCCCGCATGGTCAATGCCCGGGTTGTGATCGTCGATATGGGTGTAAAAGGCGGATTCCCGCCTGCAGACGGCATATTGTGCAAGATGATCGATTTCGGCACGCAAAATATGTGCGAGGGCCCAGCC